>JALSUU010000070.1 GCA_027071075.1 Sulfurimonas sp.
AGAGATAAAGAAAAAATAATGGAAATACCCATAAGAGCAAAAATAGTTTGCCTAATTGCAAAATGAAATTCATTGTAGTTAAAAAGGAGTGTGGTATAGGGCGCAAGAGTATAAGAAAGCACTACACTTGTGAAAATGAGAATACTTACGAGTGTAAAAAGTTTTCTATCTGCAAACATCAAGTGTGCTTTACTTTATTTTGTTTATTTTTAGAACAAACTCAACTTCAGGTTGTGAGATATGTAACTCTTTAGAGATAGTCTCTAAACTCACTCCCTGTTTAAAAAGTGACATAATTTTTTCATCATCATTTCCATGAATAGAGGTAGGAATACTAATCTGCTTCACACCACTCTCTAACTGTGAAATTCGTCCATCAATAGAAGCGTCAATAGCGTTCATATTCTCTTGGAGTTGCTTTATCCCCATACTTATAGGCTGAACCATGTCATAGACACTGCGTTCTATCTCTTGGTAAATCTCTTCATCGTTCATTCTTTGTGAGTTCTCTTGAAGACCATTTTGGGTATCAGTCAGATTTTTTTTCAGATAAAAAAGTTCCCGATTCAGATCTTCTACAACAGATGCAACAGAACGAATATTTCTTGAGTACTGTGCATCTTTTGTGTATACATAATAGAGTAGATATAAAATGATAAGTGCCATACCTACAACAATATACTCTATACTAAAGTTTTGTAAATTTATCATCTTTTCTCTCTTGTCTCACGAATCATCACTCTCTCACGCGCAGTTACATAAGCATTCCACTCTTTTTCATCACGCTCATGCATCTTTAAAAATTTTGCCAAGTTACTCTCCTCAGCTTGAAAAAAAACACCCACATCTCTTTTTGGATAGACAGGCATCTCTAGTCGACCATAGTACATTTTACCCTCTTCAAAAAGAGGCTCTTCTATCTCAAAATGCTCAAAACCGATAGCCTTAATAGCTACATGATTAAGCAAAGAGACACGGCTAGGCACTTCATCTTTTAAAAACATCTCTAGTGCATCAATCTTTCTATGGAGTTCTACTATTAACTGCAGAAGAACGGGATCGGTATCTCTTGTATCACCCTTGGCTTTTGCTAGTTTTAACCACTGACTTATAGGATCATCATCTGATTCACTCAGTTGTTGAAACTCTCGCTCAAAAAGTTCTTTATTTAACTCTACATCACTAAAGAGCAGACTAATAGGTGCTGGGACTAAACGAGGTCTACTCATGCAACCATCCTATCGAAAACTATCAATACAAAAAATGCAATACCTAAGTAGCCATTTACAGTAAAAAAAGCTCTATCTATCTGTGTAAAATCTTTTCTCACAAGTTTTTGCTCATAAAAAAGGACAAGAGCAGTTCCAGATGCTGCGAGGAGTGCAAAGAAACCTAAACCAGCACTCCATACAAAAAGAAGCCAAAAGAGTACTGCTAGACCATGAAAAAGTGCAGATAAAAAGAGAGTCGCATCGGCTCCATACACAGAGGGAATAGAGTGCAGTCCCTCCTCTTTATCAAACTCTATATCTTGTAAAGAGTAAAGTAAGTCAAATCCTGCCACCCAAAAGATAACACCTAAAGAGAGTAAAACAGACCACAAAGAAATGCTTGCACTCACAGCCACTACACCAGCGATAGGTGCTAAACCCAAAGAGATGCCTAAAATAATATGTGCTAGTGAGGAGAATCTTTTAAAATAAGAGTATGATGCGAGTACTGCGAGTATAGGAAAACTCAAAGCAAATGCTAAAGAGTTTATCATGTAGGCAACTGCTATAAAAATAAGTGCATTGACACCTATAAATATCAGCATACTTGGAGCATCAACTCTTCCATCTACATTTGGACGATTTTTCGTTCTTGGATTTGCCGCATCAATATCACGATCCGCGTAACGATTCACTCCCATAGCAAAGTTTCTCGCACTAAGCGCAGCAAACACACCTGCAAAGAGCAGACCAAAACCAAACCAACCATCCGCCGCTACAACCATGGCTATAAAAATAAAAGGGAGAGAAAATACAGAGTGTTCAAACATCACTAACTCATTAAAATCTTTCGCTTTTTGTATAATTCTTTGCAAATATAAGCCTCATAAAATAATTATCCTTATTTTATCTAAAGTTGTTTTAAAATGATATAATTTCGTCATGAAACAAATAGCCATCATAGGACCAACTGCATCAGGAAAGAGTGATTTAGCCATCAAAATTGCTAAAAGAACAGACGCCTATATACTCTCCATAGACTCTTTAAGTATCTACAAAGAGATAGATATAGTCTCAGCAAAACCCTCAAAAGAGGAGTTAGCAGAGATTAAGCACTTTGGTATAGATGTTTTGTATCCTGATGCGTACTTTAGTGTTGATATTTTTATTGACCTCTATAAAGAAGTTGTTACTACCTGTAAAAAAGAAAATAAAAACTTAGTCATTGTAGGGGGTACTAGTTTTTATCTTAAGTCATTGATGCAGGGTTTATCTCCTTTACCAAAAATTGATGAAAAGATAAAAGCTACTGTAAATGAACAACTCAAAGATTTAAGCGCTGTGCATTCTCTTCTCTCCTCTCTTGATGCAGAGTATATGCAAAAAATTGCTTCTAATGATAGTTATAGACTTGAAAAAGCACTGCTAATTTATGAAGCTTCTGGTTTGATACCGACAAACTATTTTAAAGAAAATCCACCAAAACCCATCATAAAATCAATGCCAATTTTTAATATAGAAGTCTCAAGAGAGCTTATTAGAGAGAGAATTTCTAAAAGAACAGCTAAAATGTTGAAGATGGGACTTATAGATGAAGTCTGTTATTTAGAGAGAAAGTACAGTAGAAAACCGAACTCTATGGGAAGTATTGGGGTAGTTGAAGTTTTAGAATTTTTAGATGCAAAAATAGATAAAGAGCAGATGATAGAGCTTATCTCTACACATACTGCTCAGTTAGCAAAACGCCAACAAACTTTTAATAGAACGCAGTTTGATGGCATTGTTTCTGCTCCATTAGAGGAGCTAGAAGAGATTATCCTCTCCCAGTAACCTCTAGTAAATGGTAACCAAACTGTGTTTGAATTGGTCCATAAACAACACCAACATCACCACTAAATACAGCCTTATCAAACTCAGGAACCATTTGACCAGGACCAAACTTACCTAAATCCCCACCTTTTGCAGATGAAGGACAAGAAGAGTTTGCTTGTGCAACCTCACCAAAATCTTTACCATTTTCTATCTCAGTTTTTAACTCACTACACTTTGCTTCACTATCTACAAGTATATGTCTTGCTGTTGCCCATGCCATATTATTTCCTTCTATTTTTTTGCGTAATTATACTTAAATTGGCTTAGTTTAGCTTGGCAAAGAGTTTAAAAC
>JALSUU010000071.1 GCA_027071075.1 Sulfurimonas sp.
TTTAGAGCAAAAGTACAAAGATATAGCAACAGTAGAACAGCCCTTAAAATATTTAGAAAAAAAATTGCTTACTACGGATAGTTTTGATTTTAAACATGGCTGTGCTTTGAATAATCTTGTCCAAGAGATGAGTCCAGTAGATGAAGATATTGCAAAAGCACTTTTAAAAGTTTATAATGATCTAGAAAATTACTACTTTTTAGCACTTAAAGAAGAAGAGATGAATGATGCAGAGAAAAAATCACTCTCTAAGATGATGGTAGCTACTGTTGAGGGTGCTATTATGGCAGCTAAAGCTAGACAAGATAAGGCACCTTATATTCAGATTATTCAACAGATGTTTAAAAATTTATAAAATAAAGTTTGTCACACGAGCAGTTGCATAAAGATTTTCCTCTCCATCTTTTACAAGAACATCAAAAATAAGTCTTCTTTTTTTTGCTTCATAGAGTGATGCCGTTACATAAATATACTTCACATCCATAGTTATGGCTTTTATGAGTTTAGATTCTATGTTGCGAGTCATGTTTTTGGGTGCTATCAGTAAACTAAGTGGTCCAAGAGCATTATCAATAGCTGCGATTATCATACCGCCTTGCATCGTAGAGTATGGGTTGAGCCACTCATTCAAAACAGGTATTTTGGTAGTGAGTGTTGCTTTTTCTTTATCAAAAGCAATTATTTCACACTGCATAATAGTAAAACTTGGAGGTGGTAGTTCATACTCATGAAAGGCATCGCCAAGAACACTACTAAAAAGCTCTTTTATATCTAATGATTTAGCCATTTTGTACTACCTTTTTAATCTTCACTGCTTTTTCAAAATGATCAAACTCATGAGTCTCTATCCACCATCTAGCAGCTTCCATAAGAAGTTTTGGATTATCATTTTTATTTGCAAAAAAAGCATAAAATGAAAGACCCACATCTGCACCCTTTTTTGCTATTTTTTCATCACAGACTTGAATTATCTTCTCTTTTAAAGTAGCTGTCATAAAGTTCCTTCATTTTTTTAAACATTATAGGCTATAAAAGCCAATGATAGTGCTAGATATAAAATAGACTAAGCAGTGCAGGAAGCAATACCAAGTCAAATAAAAGTGCAATATTTAAAGCACTCACCGTTACTATGGCGAAATTTACATTTGGTACAAAACTACTTACTCCAAAGATGGCAAAAGTAAACGAGAGTATGAGAGTTGTAAGTATCATGGCATTACCACTATGTGAAAGGATGTAGTCTATACTCTGCTCAAAATTTCTGCTCTTTATAGACTCAAAATATTTACTAAAAAAATGAATGGTATCATCCACTGCAATTCCTAAAATAACTGCTGCTGAAATCGCTACACCTATATCCACACTTATACCAAGATACCCCATCACTCCACCAACAAAGATAATTGGAGCAATGTTTGGGATGAGAAAGAGCCAGAGCATTTTAATGTTTCTAAAAATTAAGAGCATAGTAAATGCCACTATAGCGAGTGTCATAGAGATAGAGAGTATAAGAGTATCTGTCACACTTGACTGCATATAGGCAAAAATCGCCGTTTGTCCTTGCACATCAGCAGTGTAAATCGTTTTTATTGTAAAGTAGTTCTTTACCCAGTTTATCATCTCTATATCTTTTGAAGTGTCAACAATGTTACTATTTATAGTTAAACGAAGGTATCTCTCCTGTGTATCTATCTTGTCATTTAACTCCATCCCTTGTGGGAGACTCATGGAGTAGAGTAATAAGTATTGGGCTACTAAGTTTTTATCTTTTGGCAATATATTTTTTGCATTGGGATTCACAACTTTTTGCATTCTTTGAACAATATCTTTAAGCGAAGTCGTGAAGCGGACATTTTTAAAATGTTCTCTAAACTTTTCCTCAAACACTACAATACTCTCTAAAAATTCAGGCTCTTTAGCACCCTCTTTTTTACCAGAATCAAGGACAATTTCATACCGCATACTTCCTGTAAGATTTTTCTCTACAAAGTCTGCTCCACTCCTCACCAGTGTATCTTTTGTAAAGTACTTAATGGAGTTACTATCTACTTTGAGTTGTGTGAGTCCATAGAGTGCAAACATCATTGCCACACTAAAGAGTAACACTATCTTTTTATCGTGGCGTTTGATAAAAGCACCATAGCCCTCTGTATGTGCAAGATTTATTATCTTTACTGCTTTAACTTTATACTCTGCATTGAGTGTTAAGATGATGGCAGGAACGATGGTTATAGTGAGGACAAACGCCAAAACTGCACCCGTTGTAATAGCAATACCTAAAGTAGAGATAGGCTCAATAACACTTATGCCAAGTGTAGCAAACCCTACTGCCGTTGTAAAAGATGTGAGTGCCATAGGGACAAGGTTTGAGTTAAGTGCAATGATTAATGCCTCTTTTGTATTTTTTCCTTTGAGCTTGTAGTATACCCAAGCGAGGTAGAGATGCATCGCATCAGCTATGGCAATAGCAGTTACAAATGAGGGGATATTTACTGTAAAGTTGTTTAACTTATAGCCCAGTAGCATTTGAATACTTAGAACTGTTAAAAAAGTAAAAACTACAACAATAGAGGGTATCAAAACTCCTAAAACAGTGCGAAATATAAAAAAAAGAAAGAGTATAACCACAACAACCGCAAGTGGCATAAGTAGCATCGCATCCCCTTGCGAGATTGTTACAAGAGAAGCAGTAACAGCAGGAATACCTGTAATGTAAAACCTATACCCACTCTTTTGCGACTCCTCTTTGAGTAGTGTTTGCAGTTTTTTAAAAACAGCAATATTGACAGCTTCATCGCTTCCACTATTCTCAGCTAAAGAGAGAGCAAGCATCGTTGTTTTGCCATCTTTAGAGATTAGTTGCTTGAGTATAAGATTGTCATGTAGAGCTATCTTCTTTTTCTGAGTCAAATTTTCATCGCCATATAAAAAATCTTCCACGATAATATCATCATCTTCACTAGAGATATACTGATAGTTACTTAAGCTATCAACTTTACGCACACCTTCTATCTTTTTAAACTCTTTTGTAAGCCTTAAAATAGTATCTACTGCCTTTTGTGTAAATATTCCCTGTTCATCTTTAAACGCCACTATGAAGGTGTCATCCCCACTAAAACGAGAGCGAAAAACCTCATAGTTTTTCATAATACTAGACTCTTTGTCAAACCAGATTTTATAACTCCCCTCGTAAGCCAAGTTTTTGAGTGAAAGAGAGAGAAGAGCTACTGTTATAGTAACTCCAACTATGATGAGATATTTAAAACGGTCTAAAAAGTCAATATATTTTTGCATCTTTTTTCCTTAAAATG
>JALSUU010000072.1 GCA_027071075.1 Sulfurimonas sp.
ATCGTTAGGTGATGATGCAAGAGCAATTACACTGAGTGCTATTGGAGTTGGAAAAACATTTAATATGGCTGGTTTTGCTATGAGTAGTGTGGCTGTGAGTGATGTGAATTTAAGAGAAAAATTTAGAGTAGCCTATGATAGAGTACACTTTGCAGAGGGAAATGTACTTTCCCATGTGGCGTTTGAGAGTGCTTATAGAAATGGAAAAGAGTGGTTAGCGGAGTTAAAGCTTCATCTCCATAAAAACTATACACTTTTAGCGAACTTATGTGGGAAGTATGATTCGTTTATAAAAATAACGCCTATAGAGGGAACTTATTTAGCGTGGCTTGATTGTCGTGGGATGGGCTTACGCGATAAACTGCTGAGAGATTTTTTTATAAGAGAAGCAAGACTAGGCTTAAATGCAGGAATTAGTTTTGGGAGAGAGGGCTCTGGTTTTATGCGTTTAAATTTTGCAATCTCTGAGATTAAAATGTTAGAGGTAATTAAAAGACTTGATGGAGCTTTAGAAAGAAGGAGTCAAACTGACTCCTTTCTTGCCGATAGGCAAAGCTTTAGTGACTGAGTATAATTTGGACTTCTTCAAATTATACGAGATTTAATAGGAGAGATGATGTTAAAAATTGATTGGATTGAGTTTAAAGAGTATAAACAGCATAGCGTGAGAAATGATAACTTTGAGACACTTTTAGATTTTATAAAGAGTTACTACCATATGGTACTCCCACAAGATATATATGATATGCTTAAAGCTGATGATACTGCAGAGTTGATGCTTAACAAACGCTCCATAAATGATGCAGTAGATTTAGAAAACTTTCTTTATAAACTCTAAATGAATGATTTAGAAAAAATAACCTCTTTTATAGAGGAGCATCATGTGATGAGTCTTGCTACATCGGATGGAGATGCCTTGAGTGTATGTTCTCTCTTTTATGTTTATGATGCAAAGAGTCTCTCTTTTGTGGTTGCAAGTAGTGAAGATACGAATCATATAAATCATATTCAAAAAGATGCACATATTGCTGGAAATATTTTACTTGAGACAGATAGAGTCGGGGAGATAAAAGGTCTGCAGTTTCAAGGGGAGTTCTTAGAGCTCAAAGAGAAATCTTTCAAACTACTCTACTATAAGAAATTCCCCTATGCCTTAGCAATGTCCCCAAAACTCTGGCAGATAAAAGTAAACTATTTTAAAATGACCGATAATGCTTTGGGCTTTGGAAAGAAGATTACTTGGAAGGAGTTTTCGGAGTAAACATCGAACACTCGGAGCCACTACTTTGAAAAACGACCATAGATGGAAGTTGTTGGGATTTGAAACCATAAGCCTTACATCCATGGGGTTGTCCTGCCTGCCAAGTAACAAAATAGTATTGACATCTTCTACAGTTGATTCTTTTCATAAATCCCTCTCTTTTAAGTGAGAAATTTTAGCATATTAGGTAAAATATGCAAAATAAATTTTAAAGAGAATTATATGGATAAAATATTACTAATGCTACAACTTCAAAACCAACTCAATGATGCAACGAATGGTGAAGATTGGACGAAGGGTGTCACAAAAAATGGAAAAACTATAAACTGGAAGCGTTGTATCTATATGGAGTGTGCAGAGATGGTTGATAGCTTCTCTTGGAAACATTGGAAAGCTATAGATAAAGAGCCTGATTGGGATAACCACCAGATTGAAGTGATTGATGTTTGGCACTTTATTATGAGTTTAGCTATTGAAGATTATTCTCAAAATTTAAAGGGTGGTATTGAAGATATCGCTATAAATATTTCACAACTTCCATCTTTTGACACGATAAAGGTATCTCATAAAAATTTCGTTGCCCAAAATGATGTTATTGCAAAAGTAGAAAAGATTATGCGCTTAACACTCTCAGAAGATGTACTAGATATAGATACTTTAATAAATGAGTTTTTTGACTTAGTCTCTATGAGTGGATTGAATTTAGATACACTCTATCGTTTGTATGTTGGAAAAAATATCTTAAACCAATTTCGTCAAGATCATGGGTATAAAGATGGCTCTTACATCAAAGAGTGGAATGGTGAAGAGGATAATGTTGTAATGAAAAGAGTGTGGGAAGCGAATGCTGACATCACTCCAGATATACTCTATAAAGAGTTAGTAAAACTCTACAGTGCACTGACAAAGAGTTAGTTCTTGCCAAAACTCTTAGAGATTCAAAATCTATCTTTTGGATATAGTAAAGATAAACTTCTGTTTGATGATTTGTCTCTTACTTTAGAAAAAGGGGAACTCAAAGCTATAGTAGGGGAGAGTGGAGCAGGAAAGAGTACTCTTTTTGAGTTGATTTTGCAAAATTTGAAACCTTTAAAGGGGTCGATACAAAGTGCAAAATGTGCACAGGTTTTTCAAGACCCTTATAGCTCTTTTCATCCTAGTTACACACTTTTAAATCAGATAAAAGATGTAGCACCCATAGATGAGTTACAGAAGTACTTAAAACTGATAAATCTTGAGTATGCTCTTTTACTCAAACTCCCTCATGAACTCTCAGGGGGACAACTCCAACGCGCATCCATTCTTCGTGCTATTCTTATGAAACCTGATATTTTACTTTTGGATGAACCTACCTCTGCTCTTGATAATGTGATACAACTAGAGGTAATGCAGATGCTTATGAAGCACTTAGACTCTATGGCAATGTTACTAATAACGCATGATATAGAGCTGGCAGAATGGTCTGCGGATGAGGTTATTACTATTTAAGGTATAGTTTTAGGATTTGAAAAAGTTCTGAATTAAATAGTAACCAGATCCAGCCATTAAAACTGTTCCAAAAAGGTTAAGTGACATATTTAAAAAAGCGAGAAAAAAGCTTCCTCCCTCTAAGAGTAAAAAACTTTCGATAGCAAAAGTTGAGTAGGTGGTAAGTGCACCAAGCATACCAGTCGTTAAAAAAGATTTCGCATGAACTGAGAATATAGTAGAGTGCATAAAGTAGGCTACTAAACACCCCATAATGAAACTACCAATAAGGTTTACTCCAAGTGTTCCAAACGGTAAATCATGAGGCAACTTATGCGAAATAACACCATTAAGATATGCTCGTAACACTGCACCAATAAAACCACCACTACCTATGGCTAGGATTGTTTGCCAACTCATCATCATACACCTTTTGCATTTTTTCTCTTAACTCTTTGAGCCAGTTCTCATCATTTGGATCTGCTATGAATGAATCCATAAAGACAACATCAACTGTACCAGGGGAGTAGAAGAATTTTTTTATATTGTAGTACTTTGCTGTTTGTATAAGTACTATGGGTTGTACTTTTAAAAGATACTTATCTGCCACTACTTTTGCACCATTTTTAAAAGGTAACATCTTTCCATTTGAAGAACGCGTACCCTCAGGAAACATTGTAATAACGCGCCCTTTGTTAAGTCTATCTTTTGCATTTTTGAGTAGTCTTAAAAGAGAAGTTTTGCTCTGTCTCTCTATGGGAATATCTTCAGGAAGACTCATAGCAAGACCAAAAAATGGCACATCAAAAAGCTCTTTTTTTGCAACCCAAGAGAGATCTTTTTTAGAGATAGTCTCAAGGATTCCTATATCTAAATCACTTTGATGATTAATGAGATACATTTGTGCTGCAGGATCCTCTTTCCCTTTAATGTTTGTAGAGAAAAATAGTGTTATTCTTACAAACCAAGCAGAAAATTTACGAGCATAAGGGCGTGGTAAGATAGGGTAAAGCACTATCATTATCACTAAGGATGTAAATATTAGTAGGGTGGCAAAAAACCAGTTAATATGAGCAAGTATCTTCATTTTTCACCCATCCTATTTTTTCATTTTTCAGTTGTACTTTTATAAAGTTTTTTACACTTCCCTCTTTTAAAAAGAGTGCTTGTGCATCGGTAGTTTCAAAAATAGTCCCGTTTTCAACAGGAAGCAGTCTAATCTTACTCCCTGCCTTGATACATATCTCCTCTTCAGGAATAGATAAATAGCCTATATAAATAAGTGGAATAAGTGTCAGAAAAAGATAGATATACTTTTTTCTCCAGATGATAAATAGAAGACCGATAAAGGTAATAACTCCAGCAATAGCCATCTTAATACGCTCTTTGGACTGATCTTTTGGTTTGAGGTCCGTTTGTGTAGTAACACTATCTTCATTTACAATAATAGGAATAGTAAGTGTTTTAAAGTGGTTTTTTAGGAGATTAAAGTAAGAGAAAGTGAAGTTCTCTAGTTGTTTATCTATCACTAAAAAGTAAGTAACTCGTGAGTTAAGATGGGACTCACTTATAGACTCTATTCCCTGTTTATAGACATTGTTAAATTTTAGGGCTGAGATATCACTATTTGTGGCAGTTGCAACAAAAACGATGATATTATGCTTGTTATCATAGCTTGTTGTTTTATACTCTACTAACTCAAAATTATTAGCAATAATATTAGAGAAGTTCTTTTTTGGGTTGAGGGTGATGACATTGAGTCTATCACCACTTATAAAGGTAG
Source organism: Sulfurimonas sp. (assembly GCA_027071075.1). GTDB lineage: Bacteria > Campylobacterota > Campylobacteria > Campylobacterales > Sulfurimonadaceae > Sulfurimonas. The sequence continues at coordinate 4,512 of JALSUU010000072.1, forward strand.
AGTTATACTCCCTTGAAGCGATTAGGCTTGCATTTACATCGGGAAGTTTTGTCCATTTACTTGTTGCTTTGACATAAAAGGTATCGTAAAGATATTTCCCCTTTTGAATACGCTCGGGAAAATCTGTTAAGATTTTGAGTCCACTATGGTTTGAAAACTCATAACTTATATCATCAAAATCTCTCACTGTAGAGAGGGCTTTGAGGGTTATTGGAAAGATTTCACCTTTTATTACTCTTTGTGGAATTTCATCATAACTGAGATAAATCACCTTATTTGCATAGAGTGAAGTGATGAAAAGAAGAGTAAGTAAAAGGTATCTTATCACGACGCTAGAAAACCTTTAAGCATTTTTACACCATCATCAGAACCTAAAATAGACTCCATTGCCCGTTCAGGATGCGGCATAAGACCAAAAACATTTTTCTCTTTGTTACATACTCCAGCGATAGAGTCAACACTGCCGTTAGGATTTTGTACATTCCCCTCTGCATCACTATATGTTAAAAGGATTTGATTATTTGCTTTTAATTTTGCTAAACCTGCATCATCAATAAAATAGTTTCCATCATGATGTGCGATAGGAATATTTACTACATCCCCATTGTGTAAGTTTTCTAAAAAGATATTGTCACTGTTTTCAACCTTAAGTGTATGGTGTTTAGAGATGAAGTGCAGAGACTCATTTCTTTTTAAAGCTCCAGGAAGCATACCTGCTTCTGTAAGCACTTGAAAACCATTACAGATACCAAGAACTTTTCCACCTCTGTCAGCGTAATCTTTTACAGCTTTCATAACAGGAGAGAACTGAGCGATAGCACCACTTCGTAAGTAGTCACCATAAGAGAAACCACCAGCAACTACAAGCAAGCTTGTATCACTCGGAATACTCTCCGACTTATGCCAGATGATTTCTGTAGATGCACCAAGTGCTTCAAAGGCATGTTGTGTGTCATATTCACAGTTTGTGCCAGGAAATTGTAAGATTGATACTTTCATTATATAAGCTCTATTGCATAATCTTCGATGACAGTATTTGCAAGAATTTCTTCACACATTTTTTCTACTTCAGCCATAGCTTCCGTTTTATCATCACTCTCTATTTTTAAAACAATCTGCTTTCCAATACGAACATCATTTACACTTTTAAAGTGCAGAGAATCAAGTGCGTGATGCACAGCCTTTCCTTGAGAGTCTAAAACACCTGCTTTGAGAGATACATTTACTATTGCTGTTATCATTATTGTTTTCCTATTTATTATTTAGAGAGAATACGCTTAAGAACTTGTTCGTATGCTACTGTTAATCCACCAAGACCTTGACGGAATCTATCTTTATCCATTTTTTCACCACTTTCTATGTCCCAAAAGCGACAGTTATCAGGAGAAATTTCATCTACTAAAATGATATTACCATTTGAATCTTTTCCAAACTCTAGCTTGAAGTCAACAAGGTTAAGACCTTTTTTCTCAAAGTATGGTTTTAAGATATCATTTACTTGGCGAGCCATACGACGCAGTTTATCAAGCTCATCTTGGTAATCAACAAGTCCAAGTATCAGTGCATGTTGGTCGTTGAGTTTAGGATCTCCTAAATCATCATCTTTGTAGTCAAACTCTACTAAAGTAAAAGGAAGTACCTTCCCATCTTCTATACCAAGGTTACGGGAGAGTGAACCAGTTGCAATGTTACGAACGATAACTTCTATGAGAATTACATCTACTTTTTTATGAAGCATATGGTTATCATCAAGCATCTCTACAAAGTGAGTTTGAATTCCATTTGCTTCAAGAAGTTTAAAAAGCTCTGTGCTTATTTTATTATTAAGTGCACCTTTTCCAACTTCACTTGATTTCTTTTCACCATTAAAAGCAGTTAAATCATCTTTAAACTCTGATATAACTAAGTCTGCATCATCAGTAAGATACAATCTTTTTGCTTTCCCTTCGTAAAGTAATTCTCTTTTTTCCATCTCTACCTATCCTTTTATAATTGCTAAAGCTTTAATGACATCTACCGCTTCTTTGAGTTGAATATCTTTATTTAGCATTTCTGGCGTAATTATATCTTTATTTGCTTTTTTATCTTCTTTAATTGCATCTTTTTTTCCATCAACTTTCTCTAACTCTTTTTCTAGATGTTGTTTGAGGTCTGCCTCTTTGATAGAAAATTCGTTTTTATGTGTTTTTACTTCACCTGGAGCTACTTCAATATCTGGTTTTACACCAACGGCTTGAATAGTTCTTCCACTTGGAAGATAATATCTAGCAATTGTAAGTTTAATAGCTTCTGTTTTAGTGATAGGAAGCACAACTTGTACACTCCCTTTTCCAAAAGTATTTTCGCCGATTAAGACAGCTCGTTTATGATCTTGAAGTGCTCCACTAACGATTTCACTCGCACTTGCACTTCCTCCATTTACTAGCACTACAAGAGGAACCTTTGTAATAGTTGCACTTCTTGATGCAGAGTAAGTTTTGTCATCACTCTTCTCTCGTCCTTTTTGAGAAACAATTTTCCCCTCATCTACAAACAAATCAACTAAATCAACTGCTTGGTCTAAAAGTCCTCCAGGATTATTTCTTAAGTCTAAAATAATTCCCTTTGTTACAGATTTTCTTTTTTCTATCTCTTTGGCTACATCTCGTGCAACTTTCTTATCAAAACTTGCTACACGAATATAAAGCGTATCTTTATTGATAACTTTAGCACGCACTGATTCTATGGTAATGATTCCACGCACAATATGAACAGGTAGAGGCTTCAGCTCCCCTTTTCTTACAATAGTTACATCAATAGGATCTCCCACTTTTCCACGCATAAGTGAAACTGCTTCATCAATTGTCATTCCAAGTGTAGATTTTTCATCAATCTTTAAAATGATATCACCTGACTTGAGTCCAGCTTTATCAGCGGGTGTTCCATCAATAGGCGCAATGACTGTAAGTGCTCCATCTTTCATACCTACAGTGATACCAAGACCACCGAACTCTCCACTTGTCTGTACTTTGAGGCGTTTATAATCTTTTTGAGTAAGATAATTAGAGTGTGCATCAAGGTTTTTCATCATTCCATCGAGTGCCTTGTCAATCAACTCCTCTATGGTTGTTTTATCTACATAATATTTCTCAGCGATACTGATAACTTTAGTAAATTTAGCAAGAGATTGAAGTCTTGAAGTTTCACTAGTCTTTGTTTCATTTTCAGCGGCTAGTGGTGATGTAAAGAGGAAACTCATAGAGAGTGCTACAGAGGCAAACCCAAGTGTAATCATTTTTTTGTTTTTCATAAGAGACCTTGGTTTATTTAAGTGAGAGAATTATACCTACTCTTGTTAAATGAGTAGATAAAGAGTGAGCTTAAATTATAAATTAGACTTCTTTCTATATAATACTGAAAATAATTTAGATAATAGGGTAGAAGAGTGAGCACAATAAAAGAGTATTTAACAAACGATCATAGAAAATGTGATGAGATTTTTGCTGCGATGGAAGATAAAGCTAGTGAGTCACTTGAGAGTGCAAAAGAGATAACTGCAGAGTTTGTAGCTGATATGGAGCATCACTTTCAGATGGAAGAGCGTGTAATGTTCTTAGAATTTGAGCAAAAAACAGGAATGACACAAGGTCCTACAGAGATGATGCGTCAAGAACATGCTCAGATGAGAGCCTTGATGCAACAACTTTCTGAAGCGATTGATGCAAATAATAAAGATAAATTTTTTGGATTGACTGAAACGCTTATGATTTTACTTCAACAGCATAATATGAAAGAGGAACAAATGCTTTATAATATGGCACAACAGCACCTTAATGCTGAGTCTGATCGTATCGTTGATATGATGGACTCCTTAATTGTAGAGTAGGAAAACTCTTGGAACTCACTGGATTATCAGTAGATCAAGCACCTCCTATATCTGCACCTTTACGCTTTTTCTTAACAGCGCCTCTCTTTGGTGTTTTGGCTGGTATCTTGATTCTACTTAGTGACACAACGATTCTTATTAGTCGTTATAGTACAGATTCCATAGTGATAACTCACGCCATAACAATAGGATTTTTTGCTTTTATAATGCTTGGCTCTTTAACCCAGATGTTACCGGTATTAGCGAGTGCAAAGATACAAAATGTAAAAAATATAACACTTATTTCCTATTTTTTACTTACTCTGGGTTTATTGAGTATGATATTTGGTTTGAAGTTAGATATTAAACTGCTTATATCACTTTCTTATATGATGTTAGGTATTGGTTTTCTGATTATGATACTCTCTATTTTGTATGCTATTAAGGGTGTGAAACATTTTACAGCTACTATAAAAGGTATGCTTGCGAGTCTTATTTTTGCATTTATGATTGTTCTTATGGGAATGCTTCTTTTATCCGAATATGCAAATAACTCAATATCTCAGTATCATTATATTTTAGCCAATGTACATAGTGTTTGGGCTATATTTGGTTTTAGTGGTTTACTTATAATCGGCGTGGCTTTTCAAGTTCTGCCTATGTTCTATGTTGCTCCAAAATTTAAGCAGTTTTGTAAAAAAAGAGTGGTAATACTTATAAGTATAGGTTTATTTATATGGCTTGCGTTAAATATTTTTGCAGAAAATTATGCGCTCTATGCAAAACTTTGGATAGCGACATTTTTTTGGGCATTTGCAACAACTGTATGGTTAAAGTTTAACAGACGAAAAAGAGCTGTAAGTGATGTGACAGTTCTGTACTGGAGGGCTGCAAGTATATTTTTAACTTTAGGCTCTTTTCTTTGGATATTTGATGAGTTTTTTAAACATGAGTATATAGTAATGGTAGCTATACTTATAGGGGGAGGGTTTATTCTCTCTATTATGATAGGAATGATTTATAAAATTGTGCCATTTTTGGTCTGGTTTCATCTTAATGCCATGGGTTATATGAGTATACCAACTATAAATGAAATGATAGATAAAGATTTAGCTAAAATTCAATTTACAATAATGATGCTCTCTTTAATAGGTTTTATTTTTGCTTTTTATATGCCAAAATTATTAATGCCATCAGCAGTTTACTTTATAATAAGTATGTTGATTTTAGAGTACAATATTTTAGCGCCAGTGTTTATCTACAGAAGAACAAAAAAAACAGAGCCTGATTTTGATATGAGTGCGTTTAAATAAGGAGACATGGTGAATGATAATATTATTGTAATTGGATTTATGGGTGTTGGTAAGGGGAGTGTAGCGAGAGAAGTCATAAAAAACTCAAACTATATTGCCATAGATACGGATGATCTTATAGAGAGTATGGAAAACAAAAAAATAAAGTCAATTTTTGAAGAGAGTGGCGAAGAGTACTTTAGAAAACTTGAAAAAAGAGTTGCAAAATGGCTTGAAAAAAGTGTTCAAAACAGCCTTGTTTCTACAGGTGGAGGCTTTTATAAACAAAAAAACCTCAAAAAAATAGGTATAATAGTGCTTCTTGATTCTCCTTTTGAAGCAATTATAAAGAGAATAAAAGAGCATCCAAATGCAGAGAAAAAGTTAAAAAAGAGACCACTTTTGAGTGATCTCAAGGCAGCAAAGAGACTCTATAATGAGAGACGACCAGAGTATCTCAAACTTGCTGATATCGTAATAAATGTCACAGATAAGAGTGCATTTGATTGCTCAAAAGAATTACTTAAAAAGGTAGAAAAATATGCGTAAAATAGTATTATATATAGCGTTGTTATTTACAACATCACTCATGGCAAATGAAGCGGTTAAATTTGGCTTAAACCCTTCAATAAAAACCCAAACAAAGAATGAAATTCACTGGGCAAAAGATTTTCAAAGTGGAATTTCTCAAGCTACTATGGCAAATAAGCCAGTGTTATTTGTATTTTCTCGTCACACTTGTAAATACTGTGTGATTTTAGAAAAGACAACTTTTTCAGATAAAAGAGTTATTAAAGCACTCAACAAGGATTTTATACCTATTATCTCATATTCAGATGAAAATGATTATACTCCAAGAGAGTTATGGAGACCAGGTACCCCTACTATTTGGTTTTTACTTCCAAACGGACAACCTATGTTTCAACCACTTATGGGTGCGGTTGGAGAAGAGGGCTTCTTAGAAGCTTTAGCAATTGTAAAAAAAGAGTTTGATAAAAGAGTAAAAGAAGCAGAAGCGAAGAGCAAGGGAGCAAAAAAATAATGATGTTTATTAACTCAAGTGATGCAGAGTTTTCAAAAAACTTTGATGAGTTACTTAATCGTGGAAAGATGGATATTGCTCATGTGAGTACTATAGTTGGTGGTATTATCTCTGAGATTCAAGAGAGAAAAAATAGTGCCCTTAAAGAGCATATAGCAAAGTTTGACAACTGGACACCAAAAAGTGATGCAGACTTAAAAATAGATACAAACTCTATGAGTGAAGCTTATAGAAATTTAGATGTAAAGTTAAAATCTGCTCTGCATTTAGCATATGACAGAATTAAAGCCTATCATGAAAAACAAAAACCGAAATCTTGGTTTGATACAGAGGCAAATGGAACTATTTTAGGACAGAAAGTGACTGCTGTTGATAGTGCGGGGCTCTATATTCCTGGTGGGAAAGCTGCCTATCCCTCTTCACTGCTTATGAATGTAATTCCAGCACAAGTTGCAGGAGTTGAAAATATCGTAGTGTGTACACCAACACCAGATAATGAGCCAAATGAGCTTCTTTTAGCTGCATGTCATTTATGTGGTGTGAGTGAAGTCTATAAGGTTGGTGGTGCATCAGCAATCGCTGCCATGGCGTATGGAACGGAGACTGTTCCTAAGGTAGATGTTATTACAGGACCGGGAAATATCTTTGTTGCAACTGCAAAAAAGATGGTTTTTGGGGATGTTCATATTGATATGATTGCAGGGCCGAGTGAGATTGGTGTTTTAGCTGATGATAGTGCAAATGCTAATCACTTAGCAATAGACTTACTCTCTCAAGCAGAGCATGATGAGATGGCGAGCTCTATTCTTATCACTCCATCACAGAACTTAGCTAATGCAGTAAAAGAAGAGATAGCGAACTGGTTAGTCAAACTTCCTCGCCAAGAGATAGCAAGAAAGTCCATAGAAGAGCGAGGTGCTATTATTGTAACTGAGACTATGGATGAAGCGATAAAGCTTATGAATGAGATTGCTCCTGAGCATTTAGAAGTGGCTACTATGAGTCCTTTTGAACTTTTGCCTTTTATAAAACATGCAGGTGCTATCTTCTTGGGGCATAATACTCCTGAAGCTATAGGTGATTATGTAGCAGGACCAAACCATACACTTCCAACAGGTGGAACTGCTAAGTTTTACTCTCCTCTTGGAGTTGAAAACTTTATGAAAAAAAGTTCTATTATTTCATTTAGTAACAAGGCTATAAATGAAATAGGGGAAGAGTGTGCGCTCATTGCAAACACGGAAGGTTTAACTGCGCATGAACAATCTGTAAGAGTCAGATTAAACTCTTAAACTTAAAAATAAGCGATACAATTATATTAGTATCGCTTATTTACCCATCTTCTAAAAAATCATATAATTTCATCACAATTTTATAACTCTTTTAAGCTTACTTAGCTAATATTGTAGCAGTTAAAAAAGCCTTTGTCATCATGTATAAGGGTTTCTTTTAAAATAAATTAGTCGTAGTTATAAATCTTAAATAAGCCCCAAAAGGGCCAAAGGAGAATATATGCAATTAGGTTTCCTAGTTGATTTACACCTGTGTATGGGTTGTAAAGGTTGTGAGATCGCATGTAAGGTGGAGAATGAAGTTCCACTTAGTACATGGAGATTACGTGTTAAGTATGTAGATGTGGGTACTTTCCCAGAAACGAAGAGAACTTTCACACCTCTAAGATGTAATCATTGTGAAAATGCACCTTGTGAGAGAATTTGTCCAGTATCTGCGCTCCATTATATTGAAAATGGAATTGTAAATATTGATAAAGAGAGATGTATCGGTTGTGCTGGTTGTGTTATGGCCTGTCCTTATGGAGCGATTTATATTGACCCTGAAACGCAAACAGCTGATAAGTGTACTTACTGTGCACACCGTATTGCATCATCAATGATGCCGGCGTGTGTTGTAGCTTGTCCAGTTGAAGCAAATATCTTCGGAGATTTAGACGATCCTAAGTCAAATATCTCAAAATATATGCAAGATCATAGAGATGTACAGGTTCGTAAACCTGAGAAGGGCACAAATCCTCATCACTTCTATGTTGGAGCAAGTCAAGTTAATCTTAATCCTCTTGCATCAAGAAGAGAAGAAGGGTATAACTTATTTAACAAAATTACAAAACTTCCATTAGGAGGGCATCACGAATGATACATGAAACTTTAGCAGCAACAAATGCTGTAGTAACTTTGGACGTACCATTACCAGACGTATTTTGGGGCTGGTTTGTTACTATGAATATGTGGGCGAAAAGTATAGGTACAGGTCTTGTCTTTATGCTTTTCTTATTACTTAGAAAAAATTCTAGTGAAATGAGTGGACTTAGAACTCCTGCAATAATCGTTTCATTTATTATGATGAATGTTTTCTTACTTTTCACACTGGCTGATTTACATCAACCATTTAGAATGTGGCATATCTTTTTCTATCCTCATTGGACTTCAGCAATTACTGTTGGTGCATGGATGGCAACTATCTTTGTTGGTCTTGAGTTTGTAATGGCAGCGATGATGATTAGAAAAGATAAATGTTTATTAACAAAAAATGCAACAGAATCTTTTGATAAATTACTTTTCTGGGTAACGCTTTTAGCGATTCCTGTTACTCTTTATACTGCGGGTATTATGGCAGAAGCAACAGCTCGTGAACTATGGCAAATGCCAACTGAATCTGTACAGATGATTTTAGCAGCTACACTAAGTGGTTCTGCAGCTATTATCTTACTTGGTGGTTCTAAGCTTAGTGACGAGACAAAAAACTTCTTTGCTTCAATATTAGGTCTAAGTGCACTTCTTGCGTTTATCATCTATATGTCAGAGTATATTTTCGGTTCAATGAAAGCAGAAGAAGTTACAGCAATTTTAGCTTATGTGAAAGGTGATGGCGAATACGCAACTATGTTCTGGATAGGACAATGGGTAGCTTATATTTTACCAATGGCTCTTGTCGGACTTTACAGAGTAAGTAAAAGTAACAGTATTTTAACACTTGCAGCTATTTTAGCAATCGCAGGTCTATGGGTAGTTAAACATGTTTGGCTAGTTATCCCACAATTATTACCGTTGAGTTAAGGAGAATATATAAATGTATTTACAAAGTAGAAGAACATTTTTAAAAGGTGCTGCATTCAGTGTTGCTGGTGTAGCTATTGCTAAGGGAGTTTTTGCAACAGATGCTGTCGCAAAGTCTGTTAGTGAAAGTAAGTTTACTAATACTCCTGATACAATTTCATTTTATCCAGATGTAAAAGAGTGGAATAGTTTTAAAGAGTTAGATGGTACTGACTGGAAGCGTGGTGGTATTGAACGCCATGGTGTTCGTAGTGAATCTAATCCTGATGGTATCCAAGTAAATGACTATACAATCGTTCCTACAGTTTGTTCAAACTGTGAAGCTGGTTGTGGTCTTACTGCATGGGTTAATACAAATGAGTTTGAAAAAGGTATATTAACAGTTCGTAAATATATGGGTAACCCACTTCATACGGGTTCTCGTGGTAGAAACTGTGCAAAAGGGTATGCTGTAACTTCTCAAATGTACGATCCAGATCGTATTCCATTCCCAATCAAGCGTGCACCAGGTTCTAAGCGTGGTGAAGGTAAGTGGGTTCGTGTTACTTGGGATGAGGCTATGGCTGCAATCGGTAAGAAAATGCACGACACACTTGCAAAAGGTGATGAAGTTTCTAAAAAGTCTATCATGTACCATGTTGGTCGTCCAAATGAAAATGGTTTTGGTCCTCGTGTACCACAATCATTAGGTATTGATGGGTATAACTCACACACAAACATCTGTTCAGCAGGTGCTCGTGAAGGTACTATACAGTGGGCAAATGATGATAGAAACTCTCCAGATTGGGGAAATGCAGATTTAATCTTCTTACAATCATCTCATGCAGCAGATGCAGGTCACTACTTCCAACAATCAGCTGGTTTAATCGCTGATTCTAGAAAGCGTGGTGCAAAAATGGTTGTTATTGACCCTCGTATGTCTAACTCTGCAGGTATGGCTGACTTATGGATTCCTGCATGGCCAGGAACCGAAGCGGCACTTTACCTTTATTTAGCAAACCGTATCTTCCATGAAAAGAAAAAAGATGGTTCAGATATAGTAGACCATGAATATGTAAAAGAGTGGATGAACTGGGATAGATTGATGGCAAATAAAGCTTATCTTAAAAAGATGGTTGGATATGGCTATATTTCTAAAATGCCAAGAGATGATTCTTATGAGTCATTTATTGAGTTAGCACAAGAGCTCTATTCCCCATATACTAAAGAGTTTGTAGTTAAAGAGTGTAAGCTTGAAGGGATGGAGTATAAATTAGATGAGTTATGGGAACTTTTTGTTCCTGCTGGTGCTAAGATAGCATCTTATCTATGGCGTGCCGGAGCAATTGGTCACCGTGGTGGTTGGATGAATACTCGTGCTGGTTTCTTACCTCTTGCTCTTGTTGGAGCTATGCGTGGTGATATCGGTGGTGTTGGTATGCACCACTGGCATGAGATTTCAGTTGCTGGTAAAGGTGATAAAGCTACTGTAGCTGGGGAGCACCCTGCCAAAACTGATGCATGGAATGAAATTGCTTGGCCACCTGAGTATCCAATAGCAACTTATGAGATGGGCTTTATGATGCCTCAACTTATGATGGATGATGAGTGGCATGCAAAATGGACAAAGCGTGGTCTTAAGATTCCTAAATCTATGGCTGTATATGTTCCAAGAATGCACAATCCACTTTGGATTAATCCAGATGGATTTAGATGGATGGAAGCTCTTAAACGCGAAGACAAATTTGAATTAACATTCAATTTATCTCCAACTTGGTCTGAGACTAACTGGTACTGTGATTATGTACTTCCTGTTGGACTTGCTGGTGAGAGAAATGATCAACAATCAACTCCATCTAAACCAGAGCAAAGAATTGAGTTCCGTCAAGCGGTTCTTCGTGTAGCAGCTGAAAAGATGGGCTGGAAAGCAAAAGATCCAACTCGTGCTACTCTTGAAGCACATATGAAGTTTGGTCTTGGTGAAGTATGGGAAGAGTCAGAGTTCTGGCCTAACCTTATCATGCACCATGTAGATGCAGATGGTAGCCTTGGTGTTGCAAAATACTGGGCAAGTAAAAAAGACCCATCTCGTTGTGTTACTGTTCCTGAATGGTTTGACACAGCTATGAGTCTTTTACCAAAACTGAATGATGCAGCACATAAGATGTATCCAGAAGAAGAGTATCCAGTATATAGCTATATGAGAGATCATGGTGCTTGGACTGAGAAAACTGATGTTTATAAACCTCAAGAAGAGGAACTTAAAGTTGATAGAGAGTATGTATATGCTCATGGACACAAGTTTCCAAGACATGAAGTTGAAAAAGATGAGTTTGGTGCATTATGGGTTCAAGAGGGAGATTTCAAAAAATCTATTGGTATCATAAAAGATAATAAAGTACTTGCTGGTTTCCATACTTTAAGTAAAAAACTTGAGTTCTTCTCTGAGTGGTTAGCTGATGAGTGGAAATGGCCTGAGTATGCTATTCCTATCTATCCAAGAACTGATGCTGAAAATGATAAGATGGTACATCTAGTAACACAGGTACACCATAAACATATGCATGCAGAAAATGAATTTGCACTGAACACTATTTATCGTTTACCATACAATATTCATACGCGTTCTGTAAACTCTAAACACCTTATGGAGATTTCACAAAACCATAATCCTGTTTGGATTTACACAAAAGATGCTGAAAAACTTGGTATTAAGCGTGGTGATGCAATAAAAGTACAAATTCAAGATACTTTAACGGGTATTAAGAGTGGTTACTTTATCGCTATGGCTGTACCAACTGAAGCAACTCGCCCAGGTGTTTTAGCGTGTTCACACCATGCTGGTCGTTGGAAACTTAAAGATGCTGTTAATATTCCAGGATTTGAACACCCACTTGGTATTATGAGTCTTGGTTCACCTAAAGTGGATATGACAAATGATGGTAAAGTTGGAACTATGACAACTACTGAGGGAATTAAGCCTCACGAAGCATGGCAGTTTAAAGAGTACAATAAAGATTTAGATGATATCTGGTGGAATGGTTTAAGTGGTGCATGGCAAAATGCTGTTGCTCCTTGTCACCCAGATCCAATTGCGGGTAACCACGGTTGGCATCAAAAAGTTATTATCACTAAAGCAGGTGCTGATGATAAGATTGGTGATATTAGTGTAAACTATGAAAACAACTTCAAAGTTTATCAAGGATGGAGAGATCAGTTGACTCGTCCACTGAACGCATCTGATAAACTTCGTCGTCCGTACCATATTAAACGCCCAGTTAAACCAAGCCAAAAAGCTTATAGAGTTAACATAAAAGACGTTTAGTCTAAAAAGTAAAGCACACTTAAAGTGCTGCTTTACTATATTTCTACATACAAAATATTTTCCATAATTAAGGTATACAATTAATGAATAATGATTTAAAACAAGAACAGATTGCGCGTATCAATTTTTATGCACTACTTTCAAGATTAGTGATGAGTGAAGTAGACGAAGGGCTATTAAAATCAATAGAAGAAGATGAGAATATGCTTTCATTTTTTCCAACTTACAAAGATTGGGATAGAAGAGCTAATATGAATAGAGAAGATTTAATTCAAAAATATCTTAATGTTGATTTTACTAACCTTTTTTTACTCCACCTAGTTCCTTATGAATCATTTTATATGAGAGAAGATCAAATGATGGAAACAGGTGGTGATAATCCAGTACAACAAATTTTTTCTGAGCTAGATTTTAGGGTTGAACTTGATAAAGCACGCGTTATGAGTGCTGATCACATTGGTATTGAGTTAGAGTTTATGTATATGCTATGCGATTCCGAATTGAAAGCACTCGAAGATGGAGATCTTGAAGCAGCAGAAAATATAGCAAGAATTCAGTATGGATTTTTAAATGAGCATATTATGCAGTGGGCGCCTATGTATCTATTGAATGTAAAAAGTGAAGCTGGAACAGCATTTTATTATGATGTTGCAGATTTAGCATTGGAGTTTATTATGAGCGATTATGAGTATGCTACGCAACTAAAAAATAGTGGATACAAATACGAAATATGAGTCTTTTAACGCTAGATATTTCAAAATGTGTACATACCTCTAATAAATTTGCTATCTGCGATAAGTGTGTAGATGTTTGTCCTGTAGAAACAATCAAACTACAAGATTCACAAATATCTTTTACTCCTAGTGAGTGTGTAGGTTGTGGTGGATGTGGTGCAGCTTGTCCAACTGCTGCTTATTCACTAGATACTTTTAAACCTATTAACTATATTTTTCAGTTTTTAGAATTTGATAATGAAGTCTTAACCTGTAAAGATGAAGAGTTACCCTGTATTGCATCATTGAGTGTTGAAGAGCTTTTATCTATGGCACTGATTTCGCAAAAAAAGATAGTACTTGATATTGGTCCATGTGCTGAGTGCCCAATAGCATCTACAAATTTAGCAATCATAAAAGAGAGAGCCGAAGAGGTTAACTTTTTATTAGAAGCGATGATGCAAGAAAAAGTGTTAAAGGTAGAGACGCTTAATCATATCCTTAAGAGTGAAAAAGCAGGACTTAGTCGTCGAAAATTACTCTCTAAAGAGGGTGTAAAATCTGCTTTAAGCATAAAAGAGCAGTTGCAAAATGAAGTAAAAGCAAGTGATACTACTACAAAAGAGCATCATGTAAGTGCTCAAGATATAGCGAAAATAAAAGAGAAAAAGCTTCCAGATAGAAGAAGTCTTCTTTTAATGGCGATGAAGCGTGCTTCAGTTCCAGAACAGTTTCACACTATTGATATAGAGGATATATCATTTATCTCTCAAAAAAATCTTGATGAAGAGACATGTACAAATTGTCAAATGTGTTATAGAATTTGTCCGACAGGAGCACTCAGCTCTGATAGTCGGGCGAGTATGATTAACTTTAATCCATTGGCATGTGTTCAGTGTCATAGCTGTCATGATGTTTGTGAACCTGATGCATTAACCTTGAGAAAAACATTTTCATTAAGTAACTTTTTTGATCCAAAAATAGAGACTTTAGTAAGGTTTACTATTAAGCGATGTGATGAGTGTGGAAACTTTTTCACCTATCGTGGTGGGGAGATGATGTGTGATCGTTGTAGAGTTGAAGAGGAAGAAGCAAAAGAGTTATGGGGGATTTCATGAGTGAGCAAAGAGATGATATAGAGACAATGAATGCAGATGATTCTATACACAACAAAACAAAATTATTTGGTTTAATAGCGGAACATGCAAGTCCAAATAGACTTTTTGTTATGTTAAACAAAGAGATTAAACTGCATAATGCAGATGCAATGATGATACCCATGAATATACGAGAGGATGATTTTTTCTTTACACTTTCAAATATGAAAAAATCACATGTGAATGGAGCATATATAGCACAAGAGTATCAAGAGCGTGCTGTTGAACTTTTAGATGAAGCAGATGAGTTTGTCCAAGTTTACAATAAATGTGATTTTGTTATTCGCCTAGGTGAAAAACTTATAGGAACTTATTTAGGAAAAAATGGTGTGTTAGAGGGTGAATCTTTAGCAGAAGAAATATTTAAAAATTATATACAAGAGAGAAATTAAGATGGATATGAAAGACTTAAACGAATTTAGAAATGAATTTGAAGCAATGCAACAACAGGCTATGCAAGGTGCATGTGCTGATGGAAGTTGTATAGAAGATGATGACTATGAAGATTATCCTGACTATTTACGCGCTATATATTCAGAAATTATGCCCCCATTTAAATCAGGTATTACAATTTCGCGTTGGGACCTAAAGAGAATGGCAGCACAACTTGATGAGTCGTTTGCACTTGATGTACGAGAGAGAATGTTCAAAAACTTTATGCAGTGGGTAGCTACACCTGCAGATATGCAAGCTGTAATTGGTGAGTTTAAAAATCTTATGGATATGAAATGTGATATTTATCGTGAATACTCAGAACGATATCCATCAACAAAAGAGATTTTTGATACTAAAATCGAAAAAGCAGATAAAGCAAAAAAATATCTTGATAAAGTATATGTAGAGTTTTTTACTTAAACTTTTTGATTATCTCAGCCTTAATCTCTTTAAGGCTAGTAGATGTTTTTTTATATTCCATTTGTTCTAAAGTATCAATAAATTCTTTGATATCTTGAGTACTATACTTATGGAGTAGTAGAAGTGTTAGTGCTTGTACTGATTCTGCATTTTGTATATCTTCAAACTTTTTTCTTCTCTTTTTAAATGAAAAATTACTGCTTACTTTTGCAGTTAAAAAACCTGCAAAAAATATGATAGAAGCGATAAAAATGTTTTTATAAAGTGTGAAATCTATAGACTTCTCTTGTGGAAATTCTTCTGTATCTACAAGCGTACTGATATCTACTTTTGTAACTTTAATATTTCTTGCTGGCTCTTGGAGTGTATAGTAGATTTTTTTACTAGGAGAGTAGGCTTTTAGCTTCACAGCAGGAATAGTAAAGTTATCTTTTGCTGTAAAAGCATAAGTGTACTCTTTTTTGATTATATAGCCTTCTTGTGTTATTTTTTTCATTGCATCATGAATGTTAGTAAAAAGAGAAATATTTTGAGATGTTTTTTGAAACAGACTAGAATTGTTGACATCATATCCTTTACCAACAAGTAAATAATGCACATTTATATCCTCAAATTCTGAAATAGTTGTTTTGTCTATTGTCGAAGTTAATCGAAAGTCACCTACTAAATCTACTTGATGTGCTAGACTCTTTACCTCTATGTTCAAAGGTTTTAGCATTATTTTTGTATCGTAAGTACTTATTGCTACACTATTGTCATGATCATCAACATAACTCTGTTTTATAGCCTGATCGCTAGCCGTTTTTATAATAAAATCAAAATTAATATGTAAGTTTTTGGCTTGAAGAGGAAAAAGTAGATAGGTAAATGTAACGGAAGAATCATGGTACTTACTATCATTTATCTTTTTTTGCAATAGTGTAATAGTATACTCTTTACTTTTATGCGGTGTGAGAGAAAAAAACATATGGTCAGTGTGATCTTTTTGATGTGCCACAAAGGTAATAACTATTGGCTCCTTTACAAAGGCTACTGTTTTGTTTGTTTTAAGCGCATAGGATGCGAGAGAACTTTGTGCATAGCTAGAGGCAGATAAAAGTAGTAGAGTAAAGAGTATTTTACCAAGGGTGGATTTCATTTGTATATCCTTTATTTATGAGTTCATAAGCTTTATAGCCTAGTTTATATTTTGACTTGTTCTCTTTTTTTGTTAGTTTAAGACTCTCTTGTAGTTTTTTGTTTTTCTTTTTATTAGCTCCTGAACCTGCACTTTTTTGTGAAGCTAGTTGATTTGCTTTAGAGTTTGATGCACTACTTTTTTTTGATTTAGAAGATTTTTTTTGAGCATCTTGATGCTTCTTTTTAGCACTGTTTTCTTTTTTTGGGAGCATTTTAGAAAGATTTTTTTGCTCTTTTAATGAGAGTGCATAGAGTAGTTTAAGATTAAAGAGTGCATCCTTCTCTTCTCCTAAAATAAGGGATTTTTGGTAATACCTTTTTGCAAGAGAGTATCTTTTTAGTTGTACGGCACAATTTCCCATGTTGTAAAAAAGATTTTGTTTGAGTTTTTTATCTCTTGTTTTTATTTGAGAAAAAAGTCTCATTGAACTTTTATATGCACCTGCTTTGTAGTATGCGATGGCACTGTTGTAATAACTTGCAACAGAAGGATGCATCGCTTGAAAAAGTTTTGCACTCTGTAGAAAATTCTTTTTTTCATAGGCTGATACAGCTTTGTCATTTTTATAAAAATCAAATAGCCCAGAGGCCTCACTTGGGTGAGGAAGAAGTAAAAGAGGTATAAAAACATAAAGTTGATGGAGTTTTGTAACAGAGAGAAAAAAACTGATAAGTGCCAGTATAAGAGGAAAATAAAAGAGTTCTTTATAACTGAGTACTTTTGTTGTTACCTTGCTACTTTCACTTCTGTTTTGTAAATCATGAATGATCTTTTGAGATATATCCTTACTTGAATTGAGCTGATAGTATTTTCCATTACACTCTTTTGCTAAAGGAGAAAGAAGAGGATTTATTCTTGAAATTACAAGATTTTTTTTCGCATCAAGTATAGGTTCATTCTCTTTTTTAAGTGTTGCTCCATTACTAGAAGCTGTTGCAATGATATAAGGAATAATATTACTTTTTTTACAGATGGAAACTAACTTTACTAAGTTTGTATCTTCTCCCCCATCACTAAAGATTAGAAGTTCTTTACTGCGGTAAGAACTTTTAGCGATGGTTTGAAAAAGAGCAAGAAGAGAAGTCCCTTTTGTTAATATATATTTTGGTTCAAGGGCATTGAGTGCTTGAAGACTTATGCTTGTATCTGTAGTAGGAGGGGAGAGTAGCATAGCATTTGTAGTAAATGCAAATATACTAAACCTATCCTTGTTAAGTGTATGTACAATCTGGGAAATATTTTCTTTTGCAACATCATAACGCGATGGTTGTAAATCATCAGCCTGCATCGAAAATGAAGCATCAAGGGCTATTATATAATCTTTTGCATCAAACTTTTGCTCTTGAAGTGTGTTTGTAATCACAGGACGAGAAAGCGCTAGAAGTGTTAATAAAACACTAAGATAGAGTAGACTCTTTTGTCGTTTTTTTTGTTTGTCTTTGATACTATTTTGCGTATATAAAAAATAGAGGGGTATAAGAAAGAAAAGAGCCCATGGATAAAGAAGTGTCATGCTTGTATCTCTCTTTGTTTGAGTAAAATATAGCTTAAAAGTAGGAGTGCTAAAGAGAGGGGAAATATAAAAAGCTCATGTTTATTGAGATAATGCTGTGAACGAATAGCACTTGGTTCAAGTCTGTTTAACTCTTTATAAACATTTGCTAAGTCTTCTATATTTTGTGCTTGGAACATTTTAGCTTTTGTGTTTTTAGCAATAAGAGAGAGAAGATTTTTATCATAAGCACTACTCTTTCCAAGACCAATAGGATAGATTTTTACACCCATCTTTTGTGCTTTTTCTACAGCTTGTTTGACAGAGATAGTTCCACTGTTCTGGTAACCGTCTGTGATGAGAATAATGACCTTTTCTTTTGCTTTTCCAACTTTTAAAATTTTTAGAGCACTTACAAGACCCTCTCCAATAGCAGTACTATCTCCCGCTATACCTACATCAAAAAAGTTGAGTAAAAAAGTAAGGCTTTGCATATCATAGCTTAAGGGGATTGCTCCATAGGCAAAGGTTCCAAAGAGACTTACTCCTACATTGTCATCGTAACGATGCAGAACAAAAGATTTGAGGAGCTCTTTAAGCAGAGTAAATTTTTTCTCCTGTGGATTGAGTGAGTCAAAGCCACTCTCTGCCATAGAGCCACTTGTATCTAGTGCAAAAACAAGATCTCGACCCTTGCGTTTTGAACTCTCTTTTTGGTCATATGTTATTGGTGATGCAAGAGCCATAACAAGCAGAGTGAAGATTAAAGAGTAGAGAAGTTTCTCTTTATGAAGTGTGTAAGTTTTTTTACTAAAAAAGTGAATGTGTGGGAATATAATTCTCTTAATCGTTGCAGGACACTTGTATATACAAAAAATTAACAATAATAAAATAAAAACAAAAGGATATTCAAATTCAAAATTATTCAATACTAGGCTACTTTTTAGTATAATTATAGCCAATAGGAGATAAATATGAGATTTATTGTATTAGTAAGTGTTATGATGAGCTTTTTAGTGGCGAGTGAAGCCTCTTACAATAGGGGTGAAACACTTTTTTTCTCACATGCTTGTTCTAGTTGTCATGGACCAGCAGCAGAGGGAAGTACTTCATATCCAAAACTTGCAAATAAAAAGAGTGCGTACTTACGAAAAAAATTAACAGATTTTAGAGCAGGAAAAGCAAGCAGTGTTTCTCAACAGATGATGTCACAATTTGCTGAGAAATTGAGCGATAAAAATATAGATGACTTAGTGAATTTTCTTGCAAATCATAAGCAAGTTAAAATAAAAGATATGGATGATGCATATTTAGGGGGAGTGGGCTCATAAACTAGCCCACCACATTCTAAGATATAATCCTAAAGTACTTGTATAGCCCACTTCTGAAAAAACAAGTTTTCTATCTTTGTCATAGATAAAAGTGGTTGGATACCCTGAAATTTTAAAATCTTGTGCATAGAGAGACTCTTTATCATTGACCACATGAAAAGTTAAATCTCTCTCTTTAAGATAGTTTGCTATTTCTTCATTAGTTCCTGAATTTACTGCAAAGGTGACTACCTGAAAATCTTGAGAAATTTTTTGAATATTTGGAGCTTCAAGTTTACATGTAGGACACCATGTAGCCCATAAGTGAATAAGTATAGGCTCACCCTCTTTAAACTTATAGAGAGAATTGTCTATAAGTTTGACAGAGTCTAGAGTCATCGGTGCAGAGTTTAAACTTTGACTTTTATAGAGACTCAAAAGATTTGCGAAGATCGTCATAACTACTACAAAAAGTAGTATCTCTTTTATATAATGTTTTATTTTAGCTTTCATAAGAAGAGATTAACATTATTATAATAATATCTGGCTAAAATACTCCTATGATTTCAAATAATAAGTATAAAATATTAGTTGTTGATGATGTTGAAGATAATTTACTCATAGTAACAAAAATACTCAAAGTGAGTGCTTATAACACTGTTGTTGCGAGAGATGGACTTGCCGCTCTAAGGCTTGTTAAAGAAGAGAATATAGATCTTATTTTACTTGATATAATGATGCCTGTAATGAGTGGACTAGAGACATGTCGCTTTTTAAAAGTTGATTCTGATACGGCGGATATTCCTGTCATATTTTTAACGGCAAATGCTGATAGAGAGACTATACAAAAAGCTTTTGCAGTGGGTGGTAGTGATTATATAAAAAAGCCATTTTTTAAAGAAGAATTATTAGCACGGGTTGAATCGAAACTTAAACTCCGAGATTATGAAAAAAACCTAGAATTAAAAGTACAACAAAGAACACAAGAGATGGAAGATACTCAAGTGAAACTTATGCATGTTTTAGGTGGTATTGCAGAGGGGCATTCAGAAGAGACACATCATCATGTAGATAGAGTCTCAGAATTTAGTTATACGCTTGCAGTTTTGGCAAAACTACCAGAAAATGAAGCAAAGCTACTAAAAGATGCATCAGCACTGCATGATATAGGAAAGTTAGCAATTCCAGATGATATACTGCATAAGCATGGTGCATTAAGTACTAGAGAGTATAAAACTATAAAAACACATGCAACTTTAGGTGCAGATATGTTACGAAAGTCTGAATTACCTCTTTTTAAAACTGCTTCGATTGTAGCAAAACAGCATCATGAAAAATGGGATGGAACAGGGTATCCAAGTGGGATTAAAGGGAATCATATTCATATTTATGGTCGGATAGTCGCAATTGCAGATGTATTTGATGCTCTTCTTTTTAAGCGTTCCTATAAAAAGAGATGGAGTGTAGAAGAGGTTATTGTTTATATAAAAGATATGAAAGGGAAACAATTTGATCCAAGGCTTGTAGATATATTTTTTGAAAATCTAGATACATTTTTGGATATTTACCATTTACATGTGAAAAAACAGGATTTACAAAAGCATTTAAATCAGAAAAAAGAGAGAAGTATAATTGATTGGTTAATGAAGCGACGATAAGTTGTGATTATTTTGATATACTTTTATATTAAAAGATAAAGGTAGCTTATGAGTTCAGCTTTAGATAGATTAAAAAATTTAACGAATAAAATATCAAGTTATGAGTTAGCAAGAAAACAGAATCTTAAAGAGTTAAAAATTCTTTATAGTGAGATAGGGATAGACAAAAAGATTCAGGAGTTTGAAGATATTTTTTTGTTTAAGGCCATTAACCTTTCAGGGGCTTCTTTACTTGATGAGAGTTTGGGTGAGATAAAAGAGGGAAAGTATCTTCAGATTTTAGCTATTAGTTATGATAAAACAGCGAAGGTAAAGAGTAAAAATAGCTCTTTAGCCTATTTTGGGCGTGTTGAAAATGTGGATACTGATTTGAAAGATAGAGTAGTGGAGTTCATTATTCGTTATCGCTTTGAGAAGAGTTTTATGACTTTAGAACACTACTATGATATGCTTGAAGGATTTGGGAAAGAAGTTGAGTAAATTTTATTTTTTCCTTTGGCTTCGCTGGGCTATTCGATTAACACTCTCTAGTTTGCTTTTTACACTTCTACTTGCATCGTTTATAACTGCGATTATATATGTAAAGCAGGGTTTTATTCCTTTAGATGATGCAGTTATTGTTGCGCTCAAAGAACTCTTTTTGTTTTGGTTTGGCATTACTTGGAACTTAAGTCTGCTGCTTTTTTTATTTAGAGGTTTAAAATATATTTTCAATTATTGTAGTGGTGGCTATAGTTTAGAGTTATTGACATGTCCAAAAGAGAAGCGTGTAGAGAAAATTGATATCGTTGGATATGGAGACTTGGTAAAAATTTGGCGAAAGTGGCTGATGCTACTTATATGGCTTGTTGGGGCTCAGATGATTTTTGCAGTTATTTTGAGCAGAGTGTTTGGAGAAAATAATGCCCTTTTTTCTTGGTTTAACATATATATGCTCTATGCTTTTATTGTGGTGGCAGGATATTTCTCTTTGATTGTTTTAAGTGCAAAATGTAAACGAATTAGGATTGTAAAGTGTTGATATTTTTAGATTTAGAGACGACAGGATTAGAAGCGGAGGATAAGATATGCTCTATCGCTGTTTTATATGATACAGAGTATCAGTATGCTCTTATAAATGAGGGAAAAAAGATTCCACCGCAAGCTTCAGCCATACACCATCTGACAAATGAAGATATCGTAGGTAAAGAGGCTTTTCGTGAGAGTGCTATTTTTGCATTTTTAGAGGAGCATAACAGTTTAGAAAATACTTTAGTAGCACATAATATACAATTTGACTTAGAAAAACTTGCTTCTCATGGTCTCTTATGGAGGGGTGCAATCATTGACAGTTTAAAGGTAACGAAGCATCTTATTCCTGAGTGTGAACTCTTCTCTTTGCAATTTTTACGCTATGAATTACTTCTTTATAGGCAAGAAGTAGAGATAAAAGAGCGGTATGGAATTAAAGATGCTTTACTTGCGCATAATGCCTTAGGTGATGCTCTTGTTCTGAAGCTTCTTTTTGAGTATTTAGAAGAGTTAAGCTCTGTAGAGATGATGCAGGAGTTAAGCTTTAAAAATGTACTTTTAGAGAAGTTTAGTTTCGGAAAGTACAAGGGCAGATATATAGAAGAGATCTGTTTTAATGATAGGTCCTATGTTGAGTGGATGCTTGGCAGTGATATAGATGAAGATATGAAGTATAGTATAAACCACTATCTACAAGGATAAGTATGAAAGTTTCCGTTGCATGTAAATCCCCTCTGTTACAGAAGTCCTTAGAACTTTTTTTAGATAAGTACCTAAGTATAGAGAGCCGTAGTGACATCATCATAAGAGATGAAGAGTGTTTGAACAATTCTAAATGTTTTTATATTAGTAGTGATGCTAATGCAGACTTAGTAAAACCATTTTCAAAATCACAACTTATTTTGGCTTTAGAGAAAAAGTATGATGATTTAGGTTTAAGTAAAGAGAAACACCAAGGTTTTCAAACTCAAGGGGAGAGTTTAGACTTTAGTATCTTAGAAAAACGCATAGAGTATCTAACGCAAGAGTATCAATCAAATATAATAAGAGCGGTAAAAGCATTTTATGAAAAATAATAACAAAAAATTTGTAAAAAAAATCATCAGTGGTGAGTTTAAGGGTAAGGTACTTAAACTTCCAAGTAAAACAACGACACGAAGTTCAAAAAGTATAGTTTTAGAATCTTTTTTTAATACCCTACAGTTTGATATAGTAGAAGCAAATTTCGTTGAGGTCTTTTCTGGAAGTGGTTCTATTGGGCTTGAAGCACTAAGTCGTGGAGCGCAGAAAGTATTTTTTATGGAAAAAGATAGAGAGGCGCTCAAAGTTTTAAAATCAAATATCGCACAAACAGATCCAAGTAGGTGTGAAGTCTATGCTGGAAATAGTTTTGAAAATATAAAAAGTGTAGTTTCCAAACTCAAAAAAAGTAATGAAGAGGCATACTTTTATGTAGACCCTCCTTTTAGTATACGCGAAGGGATGGAAGATATTTATGATAAGACTATGGAATTAATTGCATCACTGCCTGCTCAAAATGTCAAAATGATTATTGTTGAACATATGACAGGATTAGAGATTCCTGAGCGTTTAGGTGCTTTTCATGTATCTAAGTATAAGAAATTTGGAAATACCTCTTTAACTTATTTACTAAGTGAATAAAGTGGAATAAAACTTGCTATTTCTTGAGTAATTCAAGGATAACAGATGAAATATTTATTACTTTTTTTACTACTTTTATCATCACTTTATGCAACAAAAATCAATGATGTATCAAACATCGTTGGTGTTCGGGAGAATCAGATTATTGGTTACTCTCTTGTCGTTGGTTTACAAAAAACAGGTGATGGGACAACTTCAAAATTTACACTCCAATCAATTTCAAACATGTTAAAAGCTATGAATATAGATATGCGACCTATCGATATCAAGTCAAAAAATGTTGCGGCAGTTGTTGTGACAGCTACTATGAAACCCTTTGCAAGACAGGGTGATAAGTTTGACATTGTGGTTTCTTCTATTGGTGATGCAAAATCTTTAGAGGGTGGAACACTTTTGATGACTCCTCTCAAAGGGGTTGATGGGAAGATTTATGCGCTTGCACAAGGTTCTGTAAGTATTGGTGGTAGAAACTCTCGTGGAGGTGCAGCTTCGCATCCAACTACTGGTATGGTTTTTAACGGTGGATTTATAGAACGAGAGATAAATATTGACCTTTATCATCAAGAGTATGCAACACTTTCACTCAAAGATGCAGACTTTAAAAATGCAATATCTGTGCAAAAAGCTATAAACAGTTTCTATAACACACAGGTAGCAGTTGCAACGGACTCAAGAAGTGTGAAACTAAAATGTCCTAAAAATCGTTCTATGATTGAGTTCTTAGCTGAGGTTCAAGATATAGATATGAACTATAGACCTAAAAATAAGATAATAATCAATGAGAGAACAGGGACTATTGTTGCGGGTGTAGATATTGAACTTAAGCCAATTATTTTGACGCAGGGTGATATTACTGTGAAAATTGTAGCCCAAGACAATGTCTCTACTCCAGAGGGTTCTATGGCAGTAGATAAAAATTTGGTGATTGGTCTCAATGAAAATGAGATTTATACAAAAAAAGGGACAACGACAGTTGCAAACCTTGTTCGCTCTCTTCAAAAAATGGGTGCAACACCAAAAGATGTTATCTCGATACTTGAAGCTATGAAGAGTGCTGGAAGTATTTCAGCTGATTTGGAGGTTATCTAATGGGTTATGGTATGAATGCAATCAATGCTAAAGCACAACTTCTTACTCAAAATAGTGCTATTCCAAAGATAGACACGCATGCTGAAGATAAGGCATTACGAGAGCAGACAGATGCCTTTGAAGCAGTTATCCTTAAAATGCTTATGGATAATGCTGCAAAAAATGATAAAGATATGTTCTCTTCTCAAAAAGATCCAGGGGACAAAATCTATAAATCTATGTATAGGGATGAACTCTCCAAAGCAAGTGCAGGAGGCTTTGGTTTCTCCCAAATGCTCTATGACTATTTAAGTCAAAAAAAGTGAAATTTTTTAGTATAATTGTTAAAGATTATTCGCAATTTGTCGATATAGTTGCATAAAGGATTTATTATGATTTCACAAACAAGCAGTTCGGCTATAAGCAACGCTTATCAGTCACAAACAAAACTAAATGATACAAAAGCAACAAAACAAAACTCTGATACTGCTAAAACCAGTGATACTAGCAGAGTAGACCAACTCAAAGAAGCTATAAGCTCTGGCGAGTATAAAGTAGATTTAGACGCACTTTCTGAAAAAATTGCGGAGTCTTTACTTTAAAAACTAAGTAAAAACAGGAGCTAGATATGTTATCACATCATCTACAAAATGCCTTAAATGATTTAAGAGACATTATAAAAATTACAGAGTCTGATATAGCAGATATCAAAAATGCACAACATGATGCACAGTTTGATAGACTCTCCCTTAAAGATGAAAAACTAAAAAGCTTCGAGGCAAAAAAAGCCATTATAGACCATGAAATCGCTTCTTTAATGACTGCCCACCCTGATAAACAACTCCCAGAACTTTTAAATGAAGAACAACATCAACTTCTTGACGAACTCAAAGTAGAACTTAACAACCTTAAAGATGTAAATAAACATTATGCTAAACTAGTTTTAGTTGTTAGTAATTTATATAATAATTTTTTAGAAAGATTGATACCAACGGAGATGCAAGGTTATGAAAAAGTAGCCTCTAAAAATCCATCAATCTTGGAAGTGAGAGTGTAAGATGAGCTCGATTTTTAATACTCTTCACATCGGATATAGTGGGCTTAGTGCTGCTCAAGTAGGTATAAATACTACAGGTAATAACCTCTCAAATGCTGAAACTGAAGGCTATACACGCCAAAGAGTTGTACAATCTGCTCAGACTCCACTCTTCTCTAGTGATGGAAATGTTGGGAATGGTGTAGTTGTTACAGATATAGCAAGAGTTTTTGATAACTTTGTTTTTGATAGATATACATCTGTCTCTGCCGATAAAGATTATGCTGATTTTACGGAAAAAACATTAACAGAACTCTCTTCCTATTTTCCTGAAATTGATGGAGTGGGTATTAAAGCTGATTTAGCTAATTACTACAATATGTGGCAAACATTTGCAGATAATCCTGATACGGATGCTATTAAAGTTGCTTTAGTAAAGCAGACTGAAACATTAACCCAACATATAAATCAAACACAACTGCAGGTGACTTCACTACAGTCACAACTTAACGACCAACTTGCAACAGATGTAAAACAAGTAAACTCTTTAGCCAAGGAGTTAGCTGGCGTTAATAAGTCTATTGATGCAGCAGAAGCAGGAGATGTTTATACTGCAAGTGATTTACGAGATAGACGAAATGTTTTAGAGAGAAGTCTCGCTCGTCTTATAGGCTCGAAAGTCAATCAGGGACAACTAGAAGCAAATATACAGATAGACAGCAACTCTAACACAAGAACAGGAAGTTATACTCTAAGTGTAAATGGATTTAATATAGTTGATGGATCTACATATCATCCTTTAAAATTAAAGAATGATGAGAATAATAAAGGTTATTATTCTGTCTCTTTTGAAAGACAAGATGGCGCACTCATTCCTATGGAAGAAAATATCTCTGGTGGTAAAGTAGGTGCTATCTTTGATTTGCGTGGAGGAACACTTGATACGACAACAGGTGATCCTACTGATGGAGTGGTACAAACTGTTGTATCACAACTAGACTCTTTTGCAAAAGGTCTCATAGAGGCAACAAATAATCTCTACTCCGCAAGTACAACAACAAAAATGCAGTCAAATTTACTGAAAACTCCGGATTCTACAGCTTTAGTGAGTTCAGACTTAAACATTAGAGAGGGTGCATTTGATATTGTTGTTTTTGATATTGATGGAAATGAAGTAGCTCGAAGAGATATTGGTATAGATTCTGCAACAGCTATGGCTGGATCTACTAACTCAATTGAAAGTAAGATTGCTGCAGTAGTTGATGATAACAACGATGGAAATGCGAATAATAATATCAATAATTTTATTAATTTTAACTACCAAACTGCATCAGATGGTACAAAAAGACTTGAACTAGGGCTTTTTTCACTAGCAGAGTCTCAAGGATATACTTTTTCTATTCAAGACCAACTTCCCTCTGGTGATTTTTCATCTGGGACTAATTTCTCTGGCGCAACTGGAGTTGGAGGATTTTTTGATGGAGATAGTGCGAGTAATATTCGTATTCATGAAGCATTTAAAAATAATCCAACGCTAGTAACAGCAGGAGAATCTGGAACCGCGGGAGATAATAGAGTTGCTTTAAACATTGTTCAGCAACAGTTTGAAAAATATAATTTTAAAGTTGATAATAATAGTTATGACACAACTACTTATGGAATGTTTGATGTAATATCAACCAATGTTGGTATCTCAACTAATACAGCTAAATCAAGAAATGAAACGGTTTCTACCCAGTTTAATGCAACGGAGTTAGAGTACTTTTCAACATCGAAAGTAGGTGTTGATGAAGAGTTAACAAATCTTATAAAATACCAAACATCATATGGAGCAGCTGCGAAACTTATCACAACTATAGATCAAATGATGCAGACACTTTTAGGCATGAAACAGTAATTAAAATGCCTAAATTTAGCATATTTATACTTCTCTTTGTATTCTTTTTCTCATTTTTTGGAAACTATTTTTATGCTCTTGATGCCTATACTCTTCATGCCGATTCTATTTTAGTAGCACCCTCTTTTGATAATTTTTTAGGTACAGACCGTTTAGGAAGAGATATCTTAGCAAGATTAATGGAGGGTGGAAAAGTATCACTTATAATTGGAGTAGGGAGTGCCTTTATTGCATCATTTATAGGTCTAATTTTTGGCTCTATGGCGGGCTACTTTCGTGGAACTGTTGATAAGGCTTTTATTGTTATTGTAGATCTTTTTTT
The DNA here is from genome assembly GCA_027071075.1 of Sulfurimonas sp. GTDB lineage: Bacteria > Campylobacterota > Campylobacteria > Campylobacterales > Sulfurimonadaceae > Sulfurimonas. The sequence continues at coordinate 32,426 of JALSUU010000072.1, forward strand.
AACTTTTCCTACTTTTTTTCTTCTCTTAGCCCTTGTAAGTTATGTCAATGCATCATCTATAGTGCTTATTATAATCATCTCCATTACAGGTTGGATGACAACAGCAAGATTGATTCGTTCTGAGAGTTTTAAGATAACTTCACAACCTTATATTAAAATACTTAACATTGCAAAGGTCAGTAAAATAAAAATTCTTTTTAAATACTATGCACCTATATTAGCACCTATCTATTTTGTAAGTTTTACTTTTGGAGTAGGTGGGGCTATCTTAGCAGAATCAGGGTTAAGCTTTTTAGGCTTAGGTATAGTTGCCCCACAGATGAGTTGGGGAACAATCCTTAGTAGTGGAAAAGATGTAGTTGAGATAGCTTGGTGGGTAAGCTTTTTTCCTGGTCTTATGATATTTTTAGTAACATTTTCACTTATAAATATCTCAAATTATTTGCAACAATTGACAAATCAAAAGCAGATTCAAAATTAAAAGGAGATAATCGTGAAAGAAAATAAAGTAGGATACTTTTTTATGGTTATGGCGAGTGTTGTGATTGTTCTTGCTGGGGTGAAGAGTGCATCAGCTATCATCATTCCTATATTACTTTCTCTCTTTATTGCGATTATTCTTTCTCCCTCTTATAACTTTTTTCGCAAAAAAAGAGTTCCAGATATATTATCAATCCTTATTGTTATCCTATTTTTTATAATTTTTATAATCTTGATAGTCAAACTTATTGGTACATCTGTGACAGATTTTAGTGCAAACATTGATGGATATTCAGATAAATTATCACTCTATTATTCAAGCCTTGTTCATGATGGAGAAATTTTTGGTTTTACACTTCCTATAGACACTTTCTCCACAATTATTGATTCTAAGCGAATTATGCTTTTTGCGACTAGTATCATGAAAAGTATGAGTTCTATGTTAACTAATGGATTTGTCATCTTGTTAACAGTTGTTTTTATGCTACTTGAATCTACACATTTCGCTCAGAAGATAGAGTTTGCAGATAAATCAAAAGATACAATGAAGCAAATAAATGAAATTTTTGCAAAAATACAAAATTACATGGTACTAAAGTCTTTGATATCATTATTGACAGGATTTATAATATGGATAGCACTCTCTCTTATTGGGACTGATTATGCTTTTCTTTGGGCAGTTTTGGCATTTATGCTCAACTTTATCCCAAATATAGGCTCAATAATAGCCGCAGTTCCCGCAGTGCTTATTACCTTAGTACAGTATGGTTTCGTAAGTGCATTTTTAGTTGTTGGGGTCTATTTTGGTGTTAATATTATTATTGGTTCCATATTAGAACCAAAAATTATGGGAAAAGGTTTAGGACTCTCAACATTAGTAGTATTTTTATCACTACTTTTTTGGGGATGGCTTCTAGGAATAGTAGGAATGCTTTTATCTATCCCTCTAACTATTATGGCAAAAATAACATTTGATGCAAATAAAAACACTCAATGGATATCTATTTTACTCGGTAGTGGAGAATATTTGAATAAGGGTAAATAAAAGCTAGAATTTATTTTGATATAATTTCTTTATAAATAGACTTCTTCCCTCTGGGATTATATCTAGCTTATGAAAGAAGTCTAATGATTAAAGGGGTATCACAATATGGTATTGATGATAGATAATTACGATAGTTTTACATATAATATTGTGCAATACTGTAGAGAATTAGGTGCTAATTTGAAAATAATTAGAAATGATGAGATGAATATAGAAGAGATATCAGCGCTCTCTCCTGAAAAAATCATTATCTCTCCTGGGCCTTCATCACCAGATAAAGCAGGTATTACACTTGAAGTGATAGAATACTTTTCAGATAAGTTACCAATTTTGGGGATATGTTTAGGACATCAGAGTATTGCGCAAGTTTTTGGTGGAGATGTTGTCCGTGCCAAAAATATGATGCATGGAAAAACATCGACTATGAGACAGTCAGCTACTTGTGAAATATTTAAAGATTTACCACAAGAGTTTTGTGCAACACGCTACCACTCTTTAATAGTAGATAAAAGTACTTTGCCCGAAATAATTGAAGCAACAGCATATAGCACTGATGATGAAGAGATAATGGCACTCAAAATAAAAGACAAAGAGATTTATGGAGTGCAATTTCATCCAGAATCTATTATGAGTGAATATGGACATGAAATAATTGGAAACTTTTTAAAACTATGAGTTCAAGACAGGTCTTACTACTTATTTTAGTAGTAGATGCTTTTATACTATTCTTTCAAACATCCCAAATATCGATATCTTATAAAGAGGCTTCCCTTCTTTATGATAGTTCCTCATTTCTTTCTATTTTAATAAATACCTCTTTAAAATTATTTGGTGAAAATGATTTTGCTTTACGAATAGTTATGATTGTATTTCATCTGTTAAGTGCAATTTTAATGTACTTACTATCTAAAAAATATATTACACAAGATCGTAATAGGGTATGGCTAGTATTAGTATTTATACTACTTCCTGGAAATGTAAGTGCTGCCATTGTTGTTAATAATGCTGGTTTAGTGATTTTTGGACTTTTACTTTTTGCATATTTAAGTGATAAGATTCCCGAAATTATGTTAAATATATTACTCTTTTTCTACTCTATCATTGATATTAGTTTCGCATATCTGTTCCTTGGTTTAGCTCTTTATTATATTCATGAGAAAAAGTTGTATAGTTTTCTCTATATGATAGGACTCTATTTGTTAACAAGTTATCTTTATGGATTTAAAATAGCAGGAGTCCCTACAGGACATTTTCTTGATGCGATAGGTGTTTATAGTGCAATATTTACTCCAATAATCTTTATCTATTTAGTGTATGCACTTTACAGAAGATACTTAACTTCAAAAGTTGATATCTTATGGTATATCTCCACAACAGCGTTACTTTTATCTTTAGCCTTATCGTTTAGACAAAGAGTAGCCTTAGAGTATTTTGCTCCCTACTTAATGCTTGCATTTCCATTAGTCGCACAATCTTTTATTAGTTCTTATCGAGTACGATTGAGAATGTTTAGAACAAGCTATAGATTGGCTTTTATATTTTCTTTTATACTTTTAGTCTTAAACACTTTAGTTGTGTTTTTTAATAAAGAGCTGTATATAGTGTTAGAAAACCCCAAAAGACATTTCGCGTATGATATGCATGTAGCTAAAGAATTATCTGATATATTAAAAGCGAGAGGTATAGAGTGTGTCTCAACTGATAAAGAGATGCAGAAGCGATTACGCTTTTACCATATACAGCAATGTAGAGAATATAGACTAGAATCATTGGACTTAAATACAAAAGAGCCCACTAATGTTACAGTAAGTTACAAGAAACACTTAGTATATAAGGCTAATGTTACTAAAATAAACACTATATAAACCATTTTAATAGTTAGTATAAATAGAAAATATTAATTAAATAAGATTATGGTAAAATTACTATCAAATACAAAAATAGGGAGTTTCTATGGCTCAAAAAGCGATACGCGAATACGACGGTAAAGCACTTTTTTCTAAACAATGGGAAAATTATTTTAGTGGATTCCATTATGGATTTAAATCTGTTCTAGTGACAAGTGGGGCAGAACTTTTAGCAAAAGCTGAAGAACATGGCTTTGAGTGGCTAAAACAAGAGGCATTAGTTGCAAAACCAGATATGTTATTTGGTAAGCGTGGTAAAAATGATTTAGTACTATTTAAAACAAATAAACCAGGTGATGTTACTTTAGCTGATGCAGCCAAGTGGATTGATGAAAAAATTTCTCATACTACTACCCTTTTAACTGGTCAGCATGGTACATTAAGTCACTTTATTATTGAGCCATTTACTCCTCACTCTCAAGAACAAGAATATTACATCTCTGCAACTTGTGTAGGCGAAGATGATGTTCTTTATATGTCTGCTGAAGGTGGAATGGAAGTTGAAGAGGGTTGGGATGAAAAGGTTAATGAAGTAGTTGTTCCTATTGATATGTCTGATGCAGATATGGAACATGCAATTAATGCTAATATTCCTGCTGATATCCCTGTAAAAGATAGAGCTAAATTTGAATCATTTGCTGTAGCGTTTTTTAAATTTTATAGAGATATGAACTTTGCATACCTAGAAATCAATCCTATTGTTATGTTAGACAATAACGAAATGGCTATTTTAGACCTTGTTGCGCGTCTTGATGACACAGCAGGTTTCTTAATGAAAGATACTTGGGGAGATATTGAGTATCCAACTGCTTTTGGTATGGAAGATCAGTCTCCTGAAGAAAAAGCAATCGCAGAAGCAGATAGTAAATCAGGTGCTTCACTCAAACTTACTATTCTTAGCCCAATGGGTAGAGTTTGGACTATGGTTGCTGGTGGTGGTGCTTCTGTTGTTTATGCAGACACTATTGCTGATTTTGCTGAGGCAAATGGTGGTTCAATCGCTGATCTTGCTAACTATGGTGAGTATTCTGGTGGTCCAACTACAAGTGAAACAAAATTTTATGCAGATACTATAATAGACTTAATGACTCGTCATAAAGATCCTAAAGGTCTTGACAAGATTATGATTATTGGTGGAGCTATTGCAAACTTTACAGATGTTGCAAAAACATTCACGGGTATTATACAGTCATTTGAAGAGAATGCTGAAAAGATGAAAGAGCATAACACTAAGATTTATGTTCGCCGTGGTGGACCAAACTATGAAAAAGGTTTAAAAGATATTAAAGAAGCTGCTGATAGACTCGGTCTTTCTATCGAAGTTTATGGACCTGAGACGCATGTTACTGACATCGTTCGTATGGCATTAGAGAAGTAAGGGAAGAAAATGGAAAAATTATATACT
>JALSUU010000073.1 GCA_027071075.1 Sulfurimonas sp.
CTGCATTCCACGGAATCAATGTATGGTCCGGTGTATCTGAAGCTGCTAAATATGCTTGGGATTCTTATAACGGAACAGATGCAAATGCTACAACTACTGCATCTGCATCGCCTGCTCGTTCAGGTGGAAATGGAATTTATGATTCAGCATGGATAGATGATTCTCAAAGTTTATTAAGTACAGCTTGGGATAACTTTGACATACTTGGAAACATTGACTTTGGTAAGATTTATGACTCGGCTATGAGTAGTGATGCAAATGTGAGTGCGATAGATGATCTCGTATCTGGTTTCCAAGGTGAGGTAGATCAAGCAATTACAACTATTCTAGGACCTGTAGATGCTAATGGTACTACAGAAGAGTATTTAACAACGCTAGACACAGGTGAAGAAGTAGCTGGTATTCATGGTCTTGTTGAGTTAGCTATGCAAGAAGATATCTATAATGTACAGCATGATAGTAATGCAAGTTATACTATGGATGATGCAAAAGCTGCATTTACACTGCCACCATTTGCAGGTATCACTTTTGACTTTGCTTACAATGCTGCAACTGATGGTGTAATGGCTTACTACGATAACAACATTAATGGTAAAACAGCAGAGTGGTTAGCTGACTTAAGTTCAAATGACTTAATTCGTGAGTATTTCTACCCAAGTGCTGACAATGCTTATATTCCAAGTTGGATGTTAGCAATTGACTGGTTAAATGTTCCTGCTGCTTATGTGAACACTAAGTTCTCTGGTACAGACTTTGATTTTAATGCTGGTTACTTTGATGTTTATGTAACATCTCCAGATACTGATCTTATCACAAACTATGCTATAGCACTAGAGAACATTAACATTACAAAAATAGATATGAGTGCAGATTCAATCATTGCTGTTGATGAAAATGGACAAACATTAGATGGACTGTATGTTTATAAAATCCGTGCTGTTTCTCAAGAAGATTTAGATGCAATCTTTGCTGCTATCTCAGAGTTAGGTAATGATGCATTAACTGCTGTTGGTCTTGATTCAAGTGCTGCTGCAACTGTAGATACTACAGATGCAAACGCAACTGCTCAATAACTTTCAGTACCTTTCGCTAAACTTTTTTAGCAATCTAAGTCAGCTTTTAGCTGGCTTAAGTGTACTATTCTTTCGACTCATACTTCCCACTTACTCTATAATTCAAAAAAAGGATTTTTTATGAGCAACATTAAAGAGAGAAAAAAATTTGAAAGAAGTCTACTCAAAAATAATACCCTAATGTTAAACTTACTCTTTCATGTTTTCCTAGCAAATTAAAAGCAGTAAGCCTATTTTTTGATGGGTTTGTATATCTATAATCAAAATTTAATTTTACTACATCGGCTACTCTTGTCTCATACTCTAAATAGTAAACCTCTTCACTGTAATCCAAGTCAATAATAGACCCAGCGACAACACTCCCATCATTTCCATCGTTAAATGTGTACCTAAAACCTAAAAAAAGATCATTTTGCAGAGTCTCAAAAAGTTGCAAATCATTTCGCTTTGTATCATCTAAAATATCATAATAATAGTATTCAGAAATAAGTCCCAAATCTGCTTCACTATACACCTGCGAAATAGTATACTCTACGCCTAAGCCAATATGATAATAGTCAGAAATTTCTACATCATTTATAACATCAGTGTAGAGTGCCTCTAACTTTACTAGTGTAGAGCCTACAACTAGAGTATCATAGGTAGAGATTTTGTTTACTAGGTAAGCATTTTCTCGGGTTGTTATCTTACTTCTATCATTTGCTTGTGTAAAAGTGTAGTACCTTTGTGAATCATAGCCATTCTCAAATATAACGGCATAATCCAAAGCATACTCTGTATCAGTTGAACCACTATACTTCAGATATATACTTGGTCTATAATGCGAAGATTCTGTAAGTAATTTATTTTTATACTGTAGTTGGGCTAGTCCATTTATATTTCCACTTGCATCATAAAGAGGAAACTCTGCTGGAAAGAAATAATATACATATGGCAAAGCAGCCATATCTCTATCTTGCTCATAAAATTTTATAATAACATCAAATTCACCACTCTCAGTATAGTGAGCATACGATGCATTCCAAGCCCCTAATTTATCACTTGTAAATATATCTGAACGCATATCTTGAGAATTAAAACTATCTGTGATATTTCTTACTTCTAAAGCACCCCAAAAACGAATGTTTTTTCCTATAAAAATCTGATCTTCATCAAAGTCGTAGGTTCCATAAAGTTCATCTAAACGAACGAAACTACGCTGATTCTTTTTAGACTTTTCATAAAAATCATAAAAATCTTCTTGTGCTTTAAGTTTTGTTTTTAAAGTAAGTGCATCGTAGAGATACTCAAGTTCTAAGTTCACAGAGGCTGTATTGTTAAACTTGTGTTTATCATCAGGTGCTTTTATATAGTACTGTGTAGTGTTTTGAACATCTCCCTTGAATGCGATATCATCTATAGGTGATGCATTTAAAGAAAATACAATAGATAAGGGAAATAAAATCAACTTTTTCATACGCGTATTTTATCTAAAAAACTTTAAAGAGTTATGTTTTCAACTAACTCAATAGATTCAGGAGTAACAACAACTGCATCAATCATAAAATCAACATCTAAAGCATGTTTTTTGAGATAAACATGCACAGTTTTTATAAACTTTGAGAGTTTTGAGCGTGTTATATTTTGAATAGCTTTCTCATAATCTTCTCCACTCTTTACCTCTACAAAATGAAGCACATTATCCTTAGTAACTATGATATCTATCTCTCCAAACCGAGAGTAAAAGTTTCGCTCTACTATCTCAAAGCCTTTCTCACAAAGAAACGCACAAGCCTTATCTTCTGCTATATTACCTTTGGCTCTGCTCATATTAGCAGTTTATAACCTCAACTTTAATAGTCTTGAACGCCGCAGTTAAGATGACTTCATCTCTTGCATCACCAAAGAGTGCATTGATTTTACTTTTTGCATGGTGGAAAGTTGCAAAGAGAGTTTTGGGTTGTACTTTGTCTGTGATTTTGATAGTCAGCGGTGTGGTCTCACCAAATTCACTTTTTAAAATTACTTGCTCACTAGTGAAATCAGCTGCATCATCTTCACATACAAGTAAAATATCCTCATCATATCGCTTCATCAGTTTTTCACTTTTTGAAGTCTGTGCAGCATTGTTGTAATGTGCTAGAGTTCGCCCTGTACTTAAGTGGTAGCCTGTAAGCTTTTTATCCATTATCTCTTGAATCATACCTCTGAGTTTATACTGCTTATACTTAAATCGTCCAAGTCCATCATC
>JALSUU010000074.1 GCA_027071075.1 Sulfurimonas sp.
TCTAGGTGGCTATAGAGAGGGGGAAACGCCTGGTCCCATTCCGAACCCAGAAGCTAAGCCCCTCATCGCTGATAATACTTGTCCTTTCAGGGCTGGAAATGTAGGTCGCTGCCTAGTTGGTTGTTCTCTCTTTATTTTTTATCCTTTTTTATTTATTAATACAACTTTCTACATTCTAAATCATAGTTTTACTAAAATTTTTTATCTTTCTTGTCTGGCTTTACTTTTTTGTTTTTTTTGTATCTTCTGTTTTACTAATCTTCTCTAACACTTTATTAAAAGTTCTTATTATTTTGCTATACTTTCATATAATTTAAGGATTGATATGAGAAAAGTAATTGGTTTTGGTTTTATAGCTTTAGGAATATTTCTAGAGGTAATGTGGTTAGGATTTTGTTTTGGAAGTGTGATTATTGGGCTTCTTTTACTCTTCTTTGCTCCTAGAATTCTCTTTTTTCCTTTTAACTTTTTTCTTTTAATCGGTCTTAAAATTATGTATGCTCAAGCTTTTAAAAACTTTGAGCAGGCTTCTAAAAGTGGATATCGCTATAGTTACACGCATACGGGTGGACAATCCTATAACAGTGGTAGTGGTGGTGCTTTTAATCAAGCGAGTTCTGTTAATATGATGGACGCATACTATGAAGAGTTAGAGTGTTCTTCAAGCGATGATTTTTCTGTTGTGAAGAAAAATTATAGACGACTTATGAAAGAACATCATTATGATTCACTTGCTAGTAAGGGTTTACCTAAAGAGATGCTTGAATTTTCAGAAGAGAAAACTAAGCGTTTAAATGAGGCTTATGCTGCTATAAAAGAGTTAAAAGGAAAGTAGTTTATGCTATAATTTCGCATAAAAATTCTACTATAAGAGATAAAAAACTACTCTATGAAATCATCTGATATAAGTACCATACTAAATAATAAAGATAGACTCTTGACTCAGACTTATTTTGATCTACAACGATACTTTGAAGAGAAGTATGGTCATGATACTGTTGTATTTATGGAGATTGGTACTTTTTATGAAGTCTATGAAGTAAATAATGATGATGAGCAGATTGGTAAAGCAAAAGAGATAGCGGAACTTTTAAATATACAACTCACTAAAAAAAATAAATCTATCATTGAAAACTCAGATAAAAATCCACTCCTTGCTGGTGTACCTGCAGTGAGTTTTGAGCGTTACTTAAACAGAATTATACAAGAGCAAAAATATACGGTTATTGTAGTAAAACAAAAAGGGAATCCTCCTAAAATAAGTCGTTACATTGCTCAAATAGTTTCACCTGGAACAAACTTTGATCATATAATTGATAATGATGATAATTATATAGTCTCTATACTGGTAGATAAATATAAAGAGATGTATAGCATTGGGTACTCTGCTATTGATGTAACAACAGGGAAAACTTGGTTATATGAGACACACTCTACTAGTGAAGACCCTTCGTATGCACTTGATGAAGTTTTTAATCTTTTAAATGTTTATCGAACGAGTGAAATAGTTGTTACTTTTTTAGATGGAATTATAGATCAGAAGCATTTGATGCAGTATTTGGAAATTCCTGAACACTATCACTACTCAGTGAATAATCAGAGACCTAAAATAGATTTCCAAAACAAGCTCTTTGGAGAGGTCTATCAAATTCAATCACTTCTCTCTCCCATTGAGCATTTAGACTTAGAACGCAATTCTATGATTACTGAGTCCTTAGCAATTTTAATCCATTTTGTAATAGAGCATGACTATCATATAGTTCAAAAAATGTCCATGCCTCGCATCATTGATAATCGCCGTTTTATGTACCTTGGAAATAATGCTCTCGAGCAGATGGGGATAATTTCAAAAGATAGAAAAGAGTTTACACTTCTGAAAATGATGGATAGAAGTGCTACAGCTATTGGAAGAAGGCTTTTAAAAGAGCGACTGCTGAACCCTATAATGGAAGAGGATGAGTTAAATCGCCGTTATAACTTAATAGAGAAGGTCTCTTCACATGTGCGTTATTTAGATGAGATGATGCGTGGTGTATATGACTTGGAGAGACTCTCTCGTAGATTAAACCTTGGGAGATTGCACCCTTTTGAAATGAATCATGTGTATGACTCTTTACTCTCTATAAAAGAGCTTATGCTTTATGTGAAGAAGCATAAAATCCAAAAGACTCCTTTTCATGAGAGTGAGTTAGAAGAGTTTATTCGTGATATTAGTAAAAGTATAGATTTAGATATATCTCGCCGTTTTACAAACAACACAGTCGATGAAAACTTTTTAATGCAGGGTGTTGATGAAAGTATTGATACTCTAGTTGAAGAGAATCGTATAATGTTGATTGCTTTTAGTGATATTATGAAAAGAATAGAAAAGCTACTTGAGTCTGTAAATGCGGCAAGTTCAAATAGAGTTGTGAGTTTAGGGCTTTTAGAAAAAGAAGGTTATTATATTTCTCTCTCAAAAAACCGTTTTTCTCTTATTGAGAATGAATTTAAAAAAGATGTGCATTTTGTAAACTTTAGTGTGAAAAAATTAACCAATAGTGTCAAAATAACTTCTAGCTTTACAGATGATCTCTCTGACAAGATAATGAAAAATCGTCGTAAAATTGTGACACTTGTGAAAGAGAAGTATATTAAACTACAACTTGTTTATGAAAGACGCTACGCACTTCTTTTTGATAGAGTCATTTCTTATGTATCTGATTTGGATGTTGGGGTGAGCTCTTCAAAAGTAGCACAAAACTATAAACACTCCCGACCTATGATAGTTGATGCAAAAGATGATGAAAATTTTATGCAGATTATGCAACTGCGTCATCCTCTTATAGAGACACAAGAACGCGGTGGTATATATGTGCCTAATGATATTGTTATGGGAAGTCGTGATTATATGGATTTGCCACATCCTGAGACTGTGATGCTTAATGTTTCAGTACATGATGGACACGATGTCAATGGTGTTTTACTCTATGGGATAAACTCAAGTGGAAAATCCTCTCTGATGAAGAGTATAGGGATAGCTACTCTTATGGCACAATCTGGTTTTTTTGTCAGTGCTGCTGTAATGAAGTTTAGCATTTTTGATTCTCTTTTTACCCGTATTGTCTCAAAGGATAATCTTGCAAAAGGACTCTCTACCTTTGCAGTTGAGATGTTGGAATTAAAAAACATCTTCAATCGTTCCACTGTTCGTTCACTTGTATTAGGTGATGAGATAAGTCATGGAACAGAGACACTTTCTGGTGTAGCGATAGTAGCATCAGCTATTAAAAAACTAGCAAATACGCGTTGTCTTTTTCTTTTTGCAACACACCTGCATCAACTCTCTACGATGCAGGAAATTACCAGTCTTGATAATGTAGTAGATTTGCACTTAAGTGTTGAGTATGATGAAGAGAGTGATAAGCTTCTTTTTAATCGTGTGCTGCAAGAGGGGAGTGGAAGTAGTATTTATGGATTAGAGTTCGCAAAATCACTCCATATGGATAGTGAGTTTTTAGAAGAGGCAAATGCTATACGAAAAAGACTCTCAAATGATTTTGATGAGTTAGAGCTTTTAGTGAAAAAGAAAAAATCAAAGTACAACAAAGAACTCTATGTTACCAAGTGTGTTATTTGTGGGGCTATGGCTGAAGATGTGCATCATATATCGCAAAGAAGTTTAGCTGATGATGCAGGTTTTATTGGACATTTTCATAAGGATAATAAGCATAATCTGATTCCACTTTGTAAAGAGCATCATAATCAAATTCACGATGGAAAACTCCATGTAAATGGTTTTATTATGACAAGTAATGGTTTAGAGTTACAGTTTGAAGAGCAGATGCGAAAAACGGAAGTAAAAAAAGTACAAGAGCCTGAAATAAATAAAAAAGTTGTAATTAAAGAAGTTGAAGAAGATGAATCTAGTGGATTCGTTTTAGATGATTGGTAGGCTATAATCTACTCTTTTCAGAGTAAGATTATATGTGAAATTTATGCAAGAAGAGTTTTTACACACTCGTTGATTCTTTTACCATCTGCTTTGCCTGATAGCTCTTTTGAAGCCATTCCCATTACTTTACCCATATCTTTCATAGTTGTAGCACCTATTTTTTTAATAATAGTATTTACTGCACTATTTAGCTCTTCATCACTCATTTGTGCTGGTAAATAAGGCATATAAAAAGCGATTTCATCAAGCTCTATCTGCATTAAATCTTCACGGTTAGCTTCTTTATACTGTGTTGCTGAATCATTTCTGCGTTTTACCTGTGTTTGAATAATTTTTATAACATCTGCATCACTTAACTCTTTTCTCTCATCTACTTCTATCTGTTTAAAGGCAGAAGTTAAAAGACGGAGTGCATCTCTTTTTTTTGTCTCTTTTGCTTTCATAGCATTTTTTACATCAGTGTTTATTATTTCTCTTAATGACATTCATATACCTTTTTATGGAACTAAAATTGCTAGAATTATAACAGAATTAATATAATTTTATGGAAAATATTGAATGAAAATTACAATCCTCACTACATTTGCACTACTTTTTGCTATACTTACTCTTAGTGGATGTACAGCAGGATTAACAGATCCTGAAATAAACTTTGAACCACCAAAATATGTTGAGCAGATGCCTGCTCGTGAAGAGAAAAAAGATTTTGCATCAACAGGAAGTATCTTTGGTCAAGGAGACAATCCTCTCTTTTCAGATCACAAGGCTATGAATGTTAATGATATTGTAACTGTGGTGATTTCTGAGACAGCAAAGAGTTCCAATGCTGGAGCGAAGCAGTTAAGTGAAACAGATACATCTAATCTTGGTGGTGGAATATTCTCTAGTGCTGGGGCTGCAAATGGTTCAGTCAAAGCAGGTGTCAACAACTTAAATGGGTATAGCGATGTTGGTTTTAACTCTAACTCTGTCACAAATTATAAAGGGCAGGGAACTGCAACAAAAGATGCTAGTTTCACTACAACAGTTTCAGCTAGAGTGGTTAAAATATTGAAAAATGGAAACTATTTTATCTCTGGTAGAAGAGAGATACTTATAGATGATCAAAAGCAGTTAATACAGATAAGTGGCGTTATCCGCCCTTATGATATTGACCAATATAATAATATAAATTCATCACAGGTAAGTGATGCAAAGATATTGTATAAAACAGAAGGGGATGTGGATCGTGCAAACAAACAAGGATGGGGGACAAAAGCTATTCAGTCAATTTGGCCTTTTTAGTATAAGTCTGTTTTTATTAACTACTTCACTCTATGCAGGAAGTTTTGAAGATTTTAAAAGAACACAAAATAGTGAGTTTACAAAGTACAGTGATGCAAGAGACAAAGAGTTTAATGGATATCTTAAAACTGCTTGGCAAGAGTATACAGCAAAATTTTCACCTCCAATCTACGCAAAACCTAAACCAAAAAATATCACTCCAACGACTCAAAAAAAGATAATTCCAGTAGGCCCGAAGGTCATTATAAGAGTGAAAAAAGAGATAAAACAAGAAATAGCCGTTCCAAAAATAGTAGAAAAAGATTTTCTAAAAGAGTCTAAAAAAGATATAGAGTTTCTTTTTTATGGTCAAAGTGTTGGCTTTGATATTGATAAAAAGGTTAAAAATGCAAAATTTTATCCTCAATCGCAGACAGGAATAGCAAACTTTTTTGATAGAGTCGCTTCACATGATTATGAGGTTACACTTCGTGATATAAAAGATATTTCAAAAAAATTAAATCTGAATGATTGGGCTATTTATCTTCTGATAGATGCACTCTCCCAGAAAGCTTATACAAATAGGGATGAAGCAAAACTCTTTACTTGGTTTATGCTTAACAAACTAGGCTACGAGGTGAAAATTGGTTTAGGAGCGAAGCATGTCGTACTCATGCACTATAGTGAGAAGATTATCTATGATACACCTCGCTATAAGTTTGGAGATAAACTTTTTTATGTGATAAGTAATTACGCAAAGGGTATTTCAGAGAAGGTTTATACTTATAAACAGAGTTATCCAAAGGCAGAGAAGGCTCTTGATATGAGTTTGAAAGTATTACCAAAATTTGATGAAGATTTAAAGAGTAAAACACTTCTCTTTACTCAGTATGGAAAAGAGTATAGTGTTTCATTTAATTATGATAAAAATCTTATAGATTTTATGGCCTCTTATCCTCAAGCTGATTATGAGACTTACTTCAATGCTCCGATGCAAGAGCAAACTTATAAAAGCATCGCAAAAGATTTGAAAAGATACATTGATGGCAAGCACTCAAGTGTAGCTATTAACTTTGTCCTCAACTTTGTGCAAAAAGCCTTTGTGTATGAAGTAGATCAAGAGCAGTTTGGTCGAGAAAAGGTTATGTTTGCAGAGGAGACACTCTACTATAAAAAGTCTGATTGTGAAGATAGGGCTATACTCTTTTCATATCTTGTAAAAGAGCTCTTTGGAATAAGTGTTATTGGGGTAAAATATAGTGATCATATGACAACAGCACTCTATATTCCTATGAAAGGGGATAGTGTACAGGCCAATAGAAGACGCTTTGTTATAGCTGATCCAACTTACATAAATGCAAATGTCGGTCAGAGTATGCCTAGGTATCAATCTAAAATACCTCAGAGTTTTATAGTTGTGAAATAGGGGAAATATTTATGGATGAAGATAGTTGTTTACTTGCTTACAATATTGGTTCTAATGATGCATTAGTCACAAAATTAAAAGAGTTGAAAAGTGTCAATTATATATTGATAAATATAGATAATTTTTCTACTATTAATAGTGCTTATGGCTATGAGGTAGGAACAAAACTACTATGTCAATTTGCAAAATATTTGAATATTGTTAAATCTCAAGATGCAGTTTTATATAGATTTTACTCTGATAAGTTTGTCATTATTGATGAGCGAGTATTAGATAAAAATCAGCTCGCTTTTATTGCTGATACAATATTGTCATTTTTTTCTCAAACTGAAATTATAATCGATGGTGAAATTGAGTTTAAACTCTCACTCAGTATAGGAATATCAACAGGAAAAGGGCTTATAAACATTACTCAAGCAGAACTTGCAATTAAAGAACTGCGTATAAGTCGTAAAAATACATATATGATTTTTAATCCATACTCTGATTTTGTGCATCAAGAGCAGGAAAATATCTACTGGATTACCAAGATTAAAGAGGCTGTTGCAGATGAAGATATTGTGGCATATTTCCAGCCTATAGTAAATAATGAAACGGGAAAAATTGAAAAGTATGAGTGTTTAGCTCGATTGCGAGATGATGACTCTATAGTCTCTCCTTTTTACTTTATGAATGCTGCAAAAGCAACAGGAAGCCTCCCTTATGTTACAAAGGCTTTAATCTCTCAAAGTTTTAAAAAGTTTAGCGATACTGAGTATGAGTTCTCTTTAAACATTACTGGTGAGGATCTTCACGAAGATTATTTAGAAGATTTACTACTCAAAAATGTAAACAAATACAATATTCATCCTTCTCGAGTTGTTTTAGAGTTGCTTGAAGATATCACTACATTAGATAATGGTACAACGCTTAAACAATTAAACTCTTTGCGTGAAAATGGTTTTAAAATAGCGATAGATGATTTTGGAGCTGAAAACTCTAATATGTCTCGTCTGTTAGAGATTCATCCTGATTATTTAAAAATTGATGGTGCTTTTATTAAAAATATTATTAGTGATGAAAAGAGTCAGATTATTGTTGATGCAATTATCTCTATCTGTAAAAGAAGTGCTATTAAAATCATAGCGGAGTTTATTCATAACAAAGAGGTTCAAGAGCGAGTAAAATCACTCGGAATAGAATATTCACAAGGATTTTATTTTAGCGAACCAAAACCAGACTTAGTGGTTTTGGATGAGAGTAAAGTTTAGTAGTTAAAAGCAATTGTATAGAGTGCTAAGTCGGATATATTCAGACTGAATTTTATGAGGTGAAATTACCCCACATACTTCTTAAACTTCACTATACTTGCAACTGCAAAGAAAAAGTTAAATCCAATAAGCGCTAAATAATCTACAGACAGATCAATTAAAAGTGTCTCTTTTATCAAAACACCTCGAATGATTTCATTAAAATAGGTGAGGGGAAATATATAGGCTATGGGTTTGATAAACTGAGGCATTGCATCGATTGGGAAAATCATTCCTGAGAGTAAGATAGAGGGGATGATGATAAAGATGGCGATAAACATAGCCTGTTGTTGGGTTTGAGAGATGACAGAGATAAAGAGTCCTAGAGATATCATCGCGCCCACATAAACAATACTTAAAAGCACAAGGGGAAAATAAGCACTCGTTGGGAGTGGTAGAGTAAAGAGATAGTGCCCAAGTGCCAAGATAAAGTAAAACTCAAAAAGACCTATGATTGAGTAGGGTAAAATCTTGGCTATGATGAGTTCTGTTTTAGAGATGGGTGCTACAAGGAGTTGCTCTAGGGTATTACTCTCCTTTTCTCGTACAAGGCTGATACCTGCTAAGATAAGAGATATCTGCATAATAAGTACACCGATGATAGATGGAAGAAAAAACCAAGTCTCTTTTTCATCCTTGTTAAACAAAACCGTAGTATCAATGACAAAAGGATCTTCTGGAATCACGACATTCTCAGAATCTTCATCTAAAAAGTACATATCATTCGTGACAGCAGAATCATCAATAGCTCCAGAGTTGTTTTTCATAGAGGTTGCAAGTGAGGGCATCGTTCCATCTACAAAAAAGTTTACATGGGGTTGGGCATTATCTGTGAGTTCTTTTGAAAAAGTTTTTTGTATGTAGAGACCTGCTTTGGCTTTTCCTGAACGGATATCTTCAATGATATCCTCTTTTGAGTTCACTTCATAGAGTTGAAAATAGCCATCAGACCAGAGGTTTGTTTTGATGAGGTTTGAGAAGAAGGATTTATCTGCATCAACATAAGCCATCTTTACATTTTTTGGTTCTAGTTTGAGTGCAAAACCAAAAAGAAGGAGCATTAAAACAGGCATAAAGATGATAAATCCTATAAGCCGTGGTTCACTAAGCAGTTGCATAAACTCTTTTTTTGCTATTGTTTTTATGACATTCATCAGTTCTCCTCTTGGGTGAGTGCTATAAAAACATCTTCAAGGTTGGCTCGTGTTATCTCTAACTCTACATCTGCATCAATAAAAGGAGATATAAGCTTTTTGAGTGCATCTTTTGTGAAATCTTTTCTTACAAAGATTCTAAGCTCATCACCAAAGAGGTTTACAAGATAAATATTTTCATTCTCTTTGAGCGTTTTAAGCAGTGCATGTTGAAACTTTTGAGTGTTTTTGTAGATGGTGAAATCACTTAGGGAGTTTGTAACCTCTGTGGGTGTACCCTCAATCACCTTTTTTCCGTGGTTTAAAAATGCGATTCTGTTACATCTTTGTGCCTCTTCCATATAGTGGGTTGTTACAAAAAGAGTTTTTCCCTCTTGCGTGAGTTCATAAAAAATATCCCAAAGATCCTTTCTTGAGACAGGGTCGATGCCTGCAGTTGGCTCATCTAAAAAGAGAACATCAGGATTATGCACAAGAGCGCAGCAGAGGGAGAGGCGTCTTTTATATCCACCACTAAGACTTCCTGCTTTTACATCTTTAAACTCTAAAAGTTTGTATTTTTCTAAAAGAGCAAGTAGTCTCTCTTCTTTTTCATTTGAGTAAAGTTTAGCATAGAACTCAAGGTTAGCATAGACACTCAGTTCATTATATAAGCCAAAGTATTGAGCAACATACCCTATACGATGTTTGAGTGCATCGGAGTTCTCTTTGATGTTTATACCAGAGATAAGTGCATCACCACTACTTGGCTTTAGGAGATTGCATAGTATACGAATAGTTGTGGTTTTTCCTGCAGCATTTGGACCTAGGAGTCCAAAAATCTCCCCTTTTTTTATACTCAGATTGAGATTATCTACGACTATCTTTTCTGAGAATATTTTAGAGAGATTTGTAACTTCAATCATCTACTGTTCTAGGCGTAGTTTTTTTGTCTCTATGAAGTAAGTGTGTCCGAGATAGATAACATAAAAAACGGATGCAAAAAAGACTACAAAAGGGATGAGTGAAATAAGATAGAGTGCTAAAGTTTTTAGGCGAAGTTTTGTAGCGTTAAAAAACTTAATCTTCATCGCTTCATCTCTAGTGCAGATAGTTGATGCAACATCATAGGTCATCATCTTGTGAAAAAAGTAGTAGAGTGGGAGATTAAAAGCGATGATATTTATGAGTGGTATGAAGTACAGAGGTACAAAAACTATGAACATAATGAGCATAACAAAAAGCCACTTGAATGTTGAAAAAATCGCTTCTGCAATGTTTGAGTGACCAATGAGTTCAATCTCTGGATAGTGTCGTTTTTGAATCTCTTGAAGAATTACAGGCGTTAAAAATCCAATGATAATAAGTGCAATAAAGATAGAGAAGTAGAGTGTTAAGAGACTCCCAATAGTATAAACAAGAAAGGTTGCTATCCAAGAGGTAAGTGCATGACTCATCAGCCACTGAATAATAGAAGTCCCCTCAAGAGTAGCTTGAAAGCTGTCTGTATGTGGGACACCATTTACTACTGTTGTCTGCGTACTCTCAACCTGCATACTTCCTAGAGAGTCAAGACCAACTCCAGCAACTACAAAAAAGAGAGTGTACATTACAATCATACTCAGTAGAAATGGAAGTATAGAATACTTCATCATTTTAGCTGTAAAAAGATCTTTAAAACTAAGCGATAAAATATCTGTTTCTTGATTCATAATTATAAGTTAGCCTCGATGATTTTAAAAGATTTTTCCATATCTGCATCACTCATTCTTCCTGATTTGTAAAAAAGTAGCTTGCCATCTTTGCCAAAGATAAGAATGTTTGATGCATCATCAGCGACATTCCACTCTTTGACAAGAACAGAGTTTTTATCTTTGACATAAATAGTCTTTGGAAATTCCTTTTGCTTGCCTTTTAAAATCTTCTCTATCACAAAATTTGGTTTCCAAGTAGCTGCTAAGTTAATCATAGCAATACTTCCAAAGTCACCTTTTTGGCGATACTTTTTCTTTTTGAGTGCTGCTGAGTAGTGCTCATTAACATCTTTTTCATCAGGATCGACATAAAACATCACATAGACTTTATCCTTTATGCTAGAGCTACTCCAAGCACTCCCATCTTTTACATAACCACCATCATCACCGCCGACAACGACAGTTTTTGGAGTCTCTCCAACAGTAAGGGCAGATAAGCTAAGGCTCGTAAGTAGTGTAAGGGCAAGTAGTTTTAAGTTCATAGATAACTCCGTAGTATTTTGATAGTGTATTGTACGGTTTTTAAGTCAATGAATGTTTACAAGC
>JALSUU010000075.1 GCA_027071075.1 Sulfurimonas sp.
CTTTTTCTTCCTCTTTGAGTGCATAGGCTAAGTCTATCTTGTAGTACTCTAAAAGGTAATTAAACAGAGATTGTTTTATCATTCTATTTCTGTTAAAGTATCTCGCTAATGCTCTTGCATCTTGGGCATAAAATAATTCAAAAATATATTTTAAATCTTTTTCCTCTTTCTCACTTATCTTAAACATCTCAAAGTACTGTTCCATAAGAGCTTTCTCACTCTCACAAAACTCACCATCTCTTTGAGCTAACATCATAGCATCTACCATAAGATTATACTTTATGTCTTTAGTTCCAAAAGCATTCATCATCTCCACAAGTCCAGACTCATCAGGATTTTTTGCAAACTCTATGTACTCATTAAGCGAATCTTCACTTAACCCAAAACTATTTATAAGCATAGTCAAATACTCTTTCTCTTTTTCAACTATTTCACCATCTTCATTGGCTATAAGTGCAAGAGCATTTAAGTAATGAACTTTTGTCTCCATATCTAAATCCCGACAAGGATGCTTCTCAAAACTCAATGTTTGAACTTTTACTTTTTTTATCAAATCTAAAACTGCCATTTATATTTTCCTTATTAAAATATCACCCACTTTTTTGCCATAGAGCTTTAGTCAATTTTTTTCTTATTTATAAATTGTTGCATTTTTACTCTCTTCCGTTTAAACTAATTTTTTGTATTTCGCCTAAGTAGTGTTCTTGTGCTATTCCATCTTCTGTTGCTACTACATACTCTATCTCATTAGGAGATACTACTCTTATATAAACGAAAGCATCTTCATCCACTATATCTATTTTCAATATCCTTTTCTTGATTCCATTATCGTCTATTGGCGTTTTGTTATTGCTTACTAGAGACTGTGAGCTTATGTACAGTTCAAAACTTTCTCTTGAAGCGTCTATAAACTCTATCCACTCGTTATATCTACTCTCTCTACCTATTATAGATTTAAACTTTTTCTTTCTACTCTCTCCTAGATAATACTTAAATGCTATATCTTCATTTTCTCTTGTATTATGGTCTATCACTAAGGTGTCACCACCTTCTCTTGTCTCTATAAGCCCAAATGCAACACCTGTTTTTCCAGTTGGTTTTTCCAAGTTACTTTCATTAACTCCAAGTGGATCAAAAATTTTAAATATCTCCTTATCTGTTCCTGTTAATTCTTTAAACTCTAAGGTTTGTTTTGCTATTTCATCTTCAAACAGCATTTTTACAAACATAGATTTACTAGAATTTCCTGCTAAAAATATATTTATTTCCTCAATATCAGCTAATCCAATACTTCGATTTTCAAAGGCAAGTCTAAGGGAGTGAAAGAAATTTTCAACACCTTTATGGATTCTATTATCTATTATTGCCAATATCTCATCTTTATCTATATCCAACTCAAAATTTGCATGTTGTTTTGCATCTACATCACTAAGATTGACTCCTATCGTTCCATTTTCAAAGTTGTGCATCTCTTCTTCAACACCCTCCCACAATGGTCGTAGTCTTTCCATCAAAGTTTTTGTGTTCATTTTAGCTTCTCGTGAGAGAGAAAGAAGTGTTTCTCCTCCTAAAAATTCATCACATTGTGGAGGTAAAATAAACTGTATAGAGTTCTTTAAAAGTTTCTCTTTGTTTTTCTTAAAGAGTTCAAAAGCTAAAAGTTCAAGTAAATTTTCTCCTCCTAAATATCTATCTCCAGCTGCACCAAAATGCTCTATAACATAGTCAAATCGTCTCTCTTTTTTTCCATTAGCTTCTCTATAAATACCAAAATCAAAATCAGTAGTTCCTCCACCAAAATCAAAGACTCCATAAAAAACTTTTTCGTCATCTTCAGGCTCAAATCCATACTCTTGTAGAGCAACAACAGCATAAGCAGCAGGTTCACTAGCACCTTTTATAACTGAGAGTTTCTTTATCTCCTCTGGTTGAGCATGGAGTTCTTGAGGCAATGATTTTTTTATTCCTTTACGAAAACTCTCTATGATTTTATCTCTTATGGCGAGTTCATAAGTGACAGGAAAAGAGAGTATATAATTTAAAAATATACCGTTGTTCTGGTTATTTATGTAAAGTCCTAGATAGTAGGCATATATCTCTATGGGGTTTGTATTGTTTTCATCCAACTCTAAAAATGGTGGTAGGTCTAAAACGAAGCCGTGTTTATCTACCATTTTTAATTTTTTATCTTTGTTTCCTACCCACTGTTTAAGTTCACTTATGTATGCGTTAAAATCATCTGATTTAGAGTTAAGTAGAGAGTTTAGTGCAGTGTGCGATATGGTCACATCTTGCCATTTTGTGTAGGGTCTTCCCTCTCTTACTTTATAAGCTTTTTCAAAATTTGCAAGGTTATTAAACTCTAAGATAGTTGGATTTTCATAGTGAGTTGCATTTATGCTTTTACTCAAATCTCCTGTACCTATTCGCATAGGGTATATCTTAGTTGTCTCTTTTTGATACACTACAACAGTGCTTTTTGTTCCAAAGTCGATGCCTACTGTTCCATTAACTATGGAGCTTTTTGGGTCTCTTGCTACTAGCTTTTTCTTTAGAGTTGCTAGAACTGGATTTTTTAAATCACTTCCATCTTCTCTCCAAAGTGACCAATGCCCCTGCTCAGTATCATCTAACATCTTCTCGTTATATGGTTTTATATCTGCTCTTAGTTTATCTTCGTTAAGTAGTTTTTCTATGAGTGATGTAGAAGAGAGTTTTAGTTTTGCATCTTTTTTAAGTTTTACATTTTTAATGAATGTATAATTTTCTACTTCCATATCAAAAGATTTATATTCATCAAGGCAAAATCTATAATCTTTATCATCTTTTAGCTCTGTTGGGATTAGGTCAAGGGCTATGAAACGGAAAAATACTTCTCTGTTTGAGATGCTAAAGTTATTGTCGTTTGTTAGTCTTAGAAGGGGGATTGCATCACCATCATTTCCATGCTCAAGCATAGATTGATGACAATAAAATCCTTGAACTTGATTATCTATTTTATATAATGAATAATAATCACTACAAACTTTAGAAGTTTGATTATAAAGAGCAAACGGTGCAGAGCTTATCCTGGTCAAAGATTTGAAAAGCTCATCTTCTGTAGCTATATCAAATTCTTGTTTAGTTTTATGATGTTTTCTTACACTTTTAAGAGCCTCATTTAAGTTAGTTCCTGTATTAAATGCTAAATAACTTTCAACTGTATAAGATTCATTACAAAGCCCCAACCAACAAGCTTTTA
>JALSUU010000076.1 GCA_027071075.1 Sulfurimonas sp.
ACCGGTTTTCTATCTCCAAGTTCAAGTTGAATTTTTTCAAACTTCATTGTGTCTAAATCAACCACACCAAACCAAGGACTTTGGAAAAAACCATTGATATACTTATCACCCTTAATCATTGCATCAAAAGGCATAACCCCTACATTTTTGAACTCTTTGTAGAGTTTGAAGTCTGGTTTGCCTTTTCCTCTGTTCTTATCCTCATAGACAGCGATTGCATCATTATCCATCTCAGAGAAGATAAGATAGTTTTTATAGATTTTGATACCGACATTTCGAGAGCCTGTTTTAAGCTTTTGAAGTGGTTTTAAATCTCTTGAGAGAACATCTACACTCTTATCATCATAGTTTGCAACAGCTACATAGTTCTCATTTATAACAAAACCGATGGCACTCTTACTTGTCTTATACTCTTGGAGTTTCTTCTCTGTTTTTGGGTTAAAACGCATAATATAACCATCACGGCTGATAAGATAGCCATCACCTTTATAAAACTTCATAACACCATGGTTCATATTATGCATGTTTTGCATATGGTTACGCGGAAGACCATCTTCTATAACGGCAACTGAACTACTCTCTCTTTCTACTACAAATATTTTCTCTTTTGCACCAGCACTTGTGAAAAAAGTACCACTAATTAAGGCAGCTACAATAAGTTTATTTAGTCTGTTTCGTATCATAATTATATATTCTCTCTCTCTTCTTTTGTTAGATAACATGATGGATCTTCTGCCCATATATCACCACTGATTGCATATGCACGCGCACGGCTTCCTCCATTGCAGATATCGATTTGATTACAATTACTGCAAATCCCACTTATCTGTTTTCTAGGATGAATACGGAGTTTGTCAAGAAGCTCTCCATTTTTCCAAATTGTACCAAAATCTTGGTTTATTATATTACCAACTATGAGAGGAAAAAATGGATCAGGTCTTACATCACCCTCACTGTTAATATTGAGCAGTTTTCTCCCTGCTGAGTTTCCACCCCATTTTACGAGTCTTTCTCTCATCTTTTCATGAAGATTAGGATACTTTGAAGTGAATTTATTTAAAAACATTACTGCATCCATCTCCATATTTCCAGTGACTATTTCGATGTCTCTTCCTGTTTCATAGTACTCAAATGCTTTGTTAAGAATAAACTCTACAGCTTCTCTTCTCTGCTCTTTTGATAAGTCCATTTTGAGATTATCTAATCCACGACCAGAGTAAACAAGATGCGAGATATATATTTTTGGAATATTGTGCTTCTCAACTAAATCAAAAATATACTCTAATGAGTCTATAGTATCCTTTGTCATAGTAAAACGGATACCAACTTTTGAACCTGTCTCATTTGCAAGCAGAACAGATTTGAGTGTCTCTTTAAAAGCACCTTTAAGTCCACGGAAGTAATCATGTGTCTCTTCATCTCCATCTATACTCACACCAACATAGTTAAAAGTATCTACTATTTTTTGAATATTTCCTTTTGTGAAGTAGAGACCATTGCTTGAGAGGTAAGTGATGATGCCATTTTCTTTACAAAAATCAGCAATCTCAAAGAGATCTTTTCTTGTAAGTGGCTCACCTCCAGAGAAGATGATAAATTTCACACCATTGGCTTTCATCTCTAAAATAGTTTTTTTAATCTGTTCAGTTGTGAGTGTATCTACTTCATCTAGGGTTGACTTTGAGTAACAGTGTAGACAGGAGAGGTTACAGCGATTTGTAAAGTTCCAAATGGCAATACTCCCATCTAAAATGCGCTCTTTTTTATCTTCTACAACAGAAGCTATGAGGTTACTTAAACGAAACATTATTTTTTTCCTTTATATGAAAGTATATAGTCAGATATAGCATCAAGCTCATCATTAGAGAGTTGTAACTGTGTCATAACACTTCTTTTATAGCCAAATTTTTTATACATTGATTTTGGAGAGATGATGTAAGCCATTATCTCTGCTTTACTTCTTTTAGCAGCAATAGAACTAAAAGGAGGTCCAAAGGCCATAGCTGTCTGGTGGTGACATCCCCAGCAGTAGTCTCGAAAAACTTTTTCACCCGAAGTTTTATTTGCAAATAGCAGAGTAGTTAAAAGTAGGGAGAGTAGAACTGTTTTTTTCATTATATCTCTTTTAGTGAATTATACTGTATTATA
The DNA here is from genome assembly GCA_027071075.1 of Sulfurimonas sp. Classification (GTDB taxonomy): domain Bacteria; phylum Campylobacterota; class Campylobacteria; order Campylobacterales; family Sulfurimonadaceae; genus Sulfurimonas. The sequence goes on from JALSUU010000076.1 coordinate 2,149, forward strand.
AGAATACTAAATGAAAAATAGGTTGATTTATGTCAAGTTGCAAGGAAAAGAGGAAAATATCTCCCCAATATGGGGAGAAAAAGGTGCTTAAGCACCAGGAATAGTTTGTCTGTGCTCGATAGAGTAAGTAAATGTTGGAGTTGTTAAACCATTGATGTATTTAACAAATTTTCCAGTTTTTGCTTCATAGATACCGATACGACCAGCATTCCACTCAGAAATCATAGTCCAGTGACCATGGTTTGCAGGTTCAGCGTGTAAGATACGAGGAACTACAGCTTTGCCTTTTTTATTCTTAACCGTTGGAACTTTCCAGCTGTAAAGTGTTTTGTGTGTTACAGGATCAGTAACAGTACCTTTAGTCGTACCAACAGTGATGATTCTATCTGTCTCTAAAGTCTGCTTATTAATAAGATAGACTTTATTCCAGTTAGATGGACCACCAAGAACATTGTCAGACCAGATAAATGGTGTATGCTCACTTGTACCTACAAAGAGACCACCACCAGCAGTTCTAACATGAGCTACAACATCCCAGCTACTGTCCCAGATAACAACATCACCAACATTCATACTATTTGTAGCATAAAGTTGACCATATCTGTCATTATACCAGCTTGATCCTTGACCTGGATGTGGCTTGCTTCCCGGACCAGTATATACTTTTGCAACTAGAGATTTAGTTTTAAAGTCAACTACACCCATAACATCACTACCTTGTGATGCTTGCATTAAGTAACGACCAATCTCTTTACCTTCGTTCTCAAAGCCATCATGTAAAATTTTACCAATGTTTGGAATATCACCAACGATAGGATAACCTTCTTTGGAATAGTCTACAATGTAAACATGTCCAGCATCTTTAAGTGCAAAGGCAATATATGGACCATAAGGAGTATCATATACACCAGCTACACGAGAAGACCCAATATTACCATCCATATCAATAACACTTGATGTAGGATATACTTTAAGTGGCTTAAGTGTCATAGCATCCATTAAGATAGCTCCACCTGGTACATAGTTTCCTGCCATAAGGTATTTACCATCTGGTGAAACTGCTAAACCACGAGAATCAGATCCAACTTG
>JALSUU010000077.1 GCA_027071075.1 Sulfurimonas sp.
CCACAGTGGATAAGTGACTCAGTGAGTGACTTATACGCCTCTTTAAGTTCAAGGTATTTTCCAACAAATCCAACAACTGTTTTGTTCTGTGGCTGTACGATGCGTTTTACTAAGGTATCCCACTCAGTCATATCAGGGTTTAATTCTCCAAGATCTAACTCTTTTGAGAGAGGTTTTAAGATGTTTTGGCGTAAAAAAGTTACAGGAATATCATAAATAGTCTTCGCATCAAGGGCTTCGATGACACTATCGGGATGCACATCACAACTCATTGCAAGTTTTTTCTTAAATGTCTTTGGTAAACCATTTTCACTTCTTGCAATAATCATCTGTGGAGTGATACCGATACGACGCAACTCTTGAACAGAGTGTTGCGTTGGTTTGGACTTTAACTCACCTGCCGCTTTGATGTAGGGAATCAGTGTAACATGGACAAAAAATGTTCCCGCTACCTCTTCATCATGTTTCATTTGGCGAATCGCTTCCATAAAAGGAAGTCCTTCAATATCTCCAACTGTTCCACCAAGCTCTACCACTAAAATATCATGCCCCTCACCAGCAATCTTTATGCGGTTGACAATCTCTCCGACAATATGGGGAATAACCTGAATAGTCTGCCCTAAGTACCCACCAGCACGCTCACGCTCAATAACTGAAGAGTAAACCTGTCCCGTTGTAAAGTTTGCTGATTTTAAAAAAGAGGCATCTAAAAAGCGTTCATAGTTTCCAATGTCGAGGTCTGTCTCAGCTCCATCTTTTGTAACAAAAACTTCCCCATGTTCTAGTGGAGACATAGTGCCCGGATCAACATTAATATATGGATCGATTTTTAACATACCTACATCAAAACCAGAGTGTTTTAAAAGTGTACCAACACTAGCCGCTGTAATCCCTTTTCCAAGAGAACTTAAAACCCCACCGGTTACGAAAATGTATTTAGTCATAAAAAAGCTCCATTAATAATTGTCGAAATTATAGTGTAAAGTAGTTTAATTTCTTATGATAAGAAGCTTATTATAAAGAGTTTGCTATTATATTAATAACAAAATATTATATCGAGAGAATTAATGCAAAAAAATATTATAACTTATCTTTTTTTATCCTTTTTGGCTTTCTTTACTGCTTGTTGCAACAGTAGCAACACTTCTGGTTTAGAGGATGAAAATTTTTTACCGCCAAAGTCTACTGTTCCAACAGTCGTTGTTATTCTTAACTGGATTGATTATAGTGAAACTGATCCTACTCTTTGGCATAACAAAGTGTTTAACAAATCCTATAACTCTATAAATCGTTGGTTTGCTGCAAATACAGAATCAAGTATAGAACTTCTTCCTGTGCATGAGAGTGATGGAGTAGCTGATGATGGAGTTATAACTGTAGATATGGGAGAAAAAAATCCTGGTGGTTATGATGATACAGTAGTGCGTGATGTGGAGTTACGAGCTGCTATAACTAGTAAAACAGTTGATGATGCAATAGACTTTTCCGTGTATGATTTGGATAAAAATGGAGATATAAGTCGTGATGAGTTGCAGATTATATTTATTGTCTCAGGGGGAGAACAAGCCTATGGAGACTCTGCTAAAAAATCAGTTTGGGCACACACTTGGAACTATGAAAACTCAGAAGCACCAAAAGTAGATGGTGTAAACTTGATGCGAGATACAGGCGAAGCTAAAACTTCAGGTATCTATGCGATGTTTGGGGCGAGGCATAGTGTTGATAAGCTAGATGAACATAAGGCAGTTGTTGGCATCATGGCACATGAGATGGGGCATGCTCTGTTTGATCTGTATGACCTCTATGATAACGGTGGTGGTTCAGGTTTAGGTTATTATGACATTATGAGTGGTGGGACTTGGGCGAGAAAAGCAAGTGACACTTACGATGGAGAGACCCCAACGCAGTATACGGTTTTTACAAAGCTTGATGCAAAACTGCAGATGCGATTAACAACACTCAATAGTTCTGGTACTGTTACGCTAAAATGTAGTGAAAATGAGGGGATTAAACTCACTTCCTCAAAAAGTAATGAGTATTTTTTACTTGCGTGTAGGGATACACAGAGAGTAGACTCAGATCGTTCGTTTAACTATATAGACTCACGCTTTACTGACAATAGACTCTTTGCAACACTTTACCATGTAGATGAAGATAAAGAGGGAAATACCGAGAGTGGAGAGCAGACAGAGTATCATCACTATAAGGTAGCCCTAGTGCAAAAAGATGATAATGTGAAGATGACTGCTGTTGAGGGTATTGATGCACGCTTTAGCTATGCATATATTGATGGAGATACCATCGATGCAGAGAAAATAAAACTCTATGATAATTCATCAACAGGATACAGCATAAGAGTTCTCTCATCGAACTACTCCACAAGAGAGATGACATTTAAAATCACAAAATAGGAAATAAAATGCAAAAAATTATAAGTTTATTTATACTAACGCTACTAGGGACAAGCCTTCTGTGGAGTGCACCAGCTCGTGGTGGTGTAATCACTTTCACACAAGCAGATGGTACAACATTTCAAGGACTCCTCAAAGGAGATGCCTCTTTTCATTGGATAGAGAGTGATGGAGAGATTGTGCTTTTTAATAGAGCTGATAGTAACTACTATAAGGCTAAAATAGTGGATGGCTCTTTAGTGATGACAGAAAAAAAGGCAGTTGTTAAAAGTAGTAAACGAGCCTCTGCTTTTACAGAAAAAGCAAAAGAGAGTCTACACGCTGTATCGAAAGAGAAACGAGAAGCACTTAATACGATGCATAAAAATGCACAAAAAGGAGACCACCCTAGATAATGGAAAATGCACTTGTTTATGTAATCGCAGCACTGGGTATATCCATAGTAGTCAACATCCTACTCAAAAAGATAGGACTCTCCCAAATCATAGGGTATATCATAACAGGTACTATTATAGTCTATGCTTTTGATCTTCGAGATGTTGGGCATTCTCATGAGTTAGAGATGGTGGGGGAGTTTGGTATTGTATTTTTAATGTTTACTATTGGTCTTGAGATATCTCTTGCGAAAATGGGAAGCATGAAAAAAGAGATTTTTGGTAATGGTTTGATGCAGGTGGGCTTTACAACTTTTATTGTTTATATTGTGGCACACTATATTTTTTCTATTGAAATGACAGCGGCTATCATTGTAGCCCTTGCTTTTTCTCTCTCCTCAACGGCTGTAGTTTTGAGTTATCTCAAAAGTTCAAAAGATAT
>JALSUU010000078.1 GCA_027071075.1 Sulfurimonas sp.
AGTATCTCCATCTATGCTAAAGTTTGCATCATCAACGCCTCCACAAAAAGCATAGGTAAAACTATCGCCTACATCAACATCTGTAGTTGCAAGCGTGCCTATTGTATCTCCTATTGTATTCTCTTCTGCGATGTTGTTATTTGAGATATTTATATCTGTTGGTGCATCATTTGTATTATGTACAGTGATTGTAAAGTTATGGTAAACATCACTAGTACCATCAGTAAGGGTTAGGTTTATATCATACACGCCTACATCATCGTTTGTTGGGGTACCTGTGAGGGTTACAGTAGTAGTAAGCTGCATTACTGTAGATGTATCATTATTCTCACCATCTTGATAAACAACATATGAAGTATCATTGCTATCTATAGCTATAGATGTGTACTCAACTGCACCCGCGCTAAAACCTGCAGTGCTTGCAGTTACCCAACTGTTACCATCAAATTTCATAACAGTAGCTTTATGACTATGCCCATAATCTAGATAAACAACATAAGGAGTGTTATTACTATCTATGGCTATTGCTGTATAATCAGCTGAACTTGCACTAAAGCCTGCATTCCCTACAGTGACCCAACTGTTACCGTCAAATTTCATAACAGTGGCCTTGAAACCATTTCCCCAGTCTTTATAAGCAACATAAGGGGTATCGTTACTATCAATGGCTATAGATGTGTAATCAGCTTCATCTGCACTAAAACCTGCACTTCCTACAGTTACCCAACTGCTACCATCAAATTTCATAACAGTAGCTTTATGAGCATTGTAATAATCTTGATAAACAACATAAGGAGCATCATTACTATCTATAGCTATAGATGTGTAATCAACTCTATTTGCACTAAAACCTGCACTTCCTACAGTTACCCAACTACTACCGTCAAATTTCATAACAGTAGCTTTAACATTATTCCCATAATCTATATAAACAACATAAGGGGAGTCATGACTATCTATAGCTATAGCTGTGTAATTAGCTTGATCCACACTAAAACCTGCATTACCTACAGTGACCCAACTGTTACCATCAAATTTTTGTACGGTAGTTTTATCACTATTTCCACCATCTCTATAAACAACATAAGGGGTGTTATTACTATCTAGGACTATAGATGTGTAAGAAGTTGCACCCGCACTAAAACCTGCATTACCTACAGTGACCCAACTGTTACCATCAAATTTTTGTACAGTAGCTTTACCACTGTTTTCCGCATCTTGATAAACAACATAAGGGGTGTTATTACTATCTAGGGCTATAGATGTATATCTAGCTGAACTTGCACTAAAACCTGTACTTCCTATACTATTCCAAGTGCTAACAGCATTTAAATCTAACCAACTAGGAAGAGCAGTACCACTAGTTACACTCCAAGTAAGTGTATCACCATCGGCATCACTAGCATGCAGTTCATAACTATATAAACTATCTTCATAAATCGTAGTTATAGGTGTTGATACTACAACTGGTGCTGCTGCAAAAATTGTAGATAATCCAATATACAAAAACAGTACTAAATATTTTAATAAATTATCGTAATGAGTTTTCATTTTTATCTCTCCTCTAATAGAGTGTATCTCTAACTCTTAGAAAAGTATAAAATAAAAAAATGAAAAAAAAATGAAAAAAATCGTTTTTATAGCTCTATTATAAAACATGCTCCATAATATTCTTGATTTTCTGCTTTAAAAGTTTTGTTTTTAACACTCAGTTTTCCCTGCATATGATCTTCTAAAATAAGCTGTGAAATGTAGAGTCCTATACCAGCATTGTCCTGTTTTGTGGTGAAATGAGGATGAAAAAGTCTCTCAAAATTTTCATGCACGATTCCACCACCACTGTCACAGATAACAATATGGAATTTACTCTTAACACATTGAGTATCTATTGTGATGACTTTTTTTGTAACATCTTTTTCTATCAAAATATCTTTTGCATTGTTAAGAATGTTGAGCAGTGCCTGTTCAAACTCATCTTGATAAGCATCTACCTTTTTTACTTCATTGAGATGCGTAATGATTTTTATATTGTTTCGTTTACAAGTCTCTTCAAAAAGTACAATAACATTCTCAATAGACTCTGTAATATCAAAGAGCTCATTTTTTGTGCGAAGAGTTAAAAAGTTTTTAAAGACATCTATGGTGTTAGACATTTTATGGAGTATATTTTTTCCAGCCTTTGTTTCCTTGTCGATAAACTCTTTTGTAAGCAGGTTCTTCTCGTGTGCAAACTCAAATTTTTGCAGAATTAGTCCTAGTTCGTTGAGGGGTTGCCTCCACTGATGTGCTATGATAGAGATCATCTCACCCATCGCTGCATATTTTGAGATGTTGATAATGGGAGTGAGTAGGTTTTTGAAAAGGAAAAAGCTATAGAGAGCTGAGAGAAAAAAAACAAGCGAAGCAAAAACAAAAATAAAGTATGAAATCTCCTTAGAAGAGCCTTTAAACTCATCTACATAAGCAGAAGAGACTATATACCAGTCTAAATCAGGGAGATACTCTATCCATGAAACTTTGTTATATATATAGTGACCTTTATCAGATGGTTTGTCCCACTTATAGTAGAGTTCTTTTGTCGTTTTAGATGCTTTGAGTAAATCATCAAAAATAGAGTTCGGTGTTGTTGGGTTCTTTAGTGTCGCAAAGTTTTTCTTATTGATGTTACTATTTGGATGTATAAGCATATTTGCATGACCATCAAATATATAGAGGTACCCTGTTTTTCCTATTTTCGTATTTTTTACAATCTCTTTGAGTTGTGCCATAAGTTGATTTTTTCGTTTTTGCACCTCTCTTTGAATTTCATCTATGTAGACACCTGTTCCAATGACCATTTTCCAGTTTGGAAAGTTTTTTGCAAAGGTTAATTTTTCATAGGGAGTTGTCTCTTTTTTATTTTTTTTCCACCAGTAGCTATAAAAACCCTCTCCATGCTCTCTGGCTATTTGAACCATGGGAGGCACAATCAAGTCACCCTTTATATCTTTTATTTGTGACATATCAACACCTCTAAGGTAGGGGTGAGCAATAAGATGACTTTTATAATCACTAATGTAAAAGTAGTTATCATCACCATATCTAAGCTTGCTGATATATTTTATAACTTTGTCTTGAAGTTGTTTTTTTACTGTACTATAATATTCACCAGTCCCTATAATCCAGTTATAGGGTTTAAAGTTAAAAACATAACTCAATTTATCTTCGACTTTTTGTGTTTTTGGATTTTTCCACTGGTATTTTAAAGTCCCAAAACTCTGCTCTTTTACTATTTTTATCATCTCATTAACATAAAAGACACCATTTGCATCTTGAATATTTTTAAAATTTTTTCCTTCAACTGATGGTTTTATAGGGTTGATAATAGCAGTAGCATTGAAGTCATTCACAAAAAAATACCCTATACCATCGTTATATCTATAGGCTCTAATATAACTTATTATAGTCTCTTTGAGAGTTTTTTCATCCATTCTGTTTTTGTTCGCATTATAAAAATCATTTAAACTCTTTTGGAACTCTTCTGCACTCTTTTTTATAGAGTGTTCGATGTTTATGTCTGATGATTTTTCATAGTTTGTTTTGACAAAAAAGAGGGCGGTTTGTGTAAGATTTTTTAGCTCTTGTTTATGTGTATTTAAAGCAAGTTTTTTATAACTATTCAGGTCTTTATAGTAGTTTTGTACCAAAGCTTTAACCTGTAAAAGTGTGTTATGAGCATTTGTCTCTTCTAAGGTTCTTATACTATCATTAATTTTTGGTATGACAAAAGTATATAGTCCTATGGTGTAAAGAGATAAAGCACTTGCTACAATAAGCATGGCTTTTACAAATACTTTTGACTTAAACATTTATTTTATAACCTACTCCAGAGAGATTGCTAATGAGGGTTTTATCTGTCTTTTTTCGTATTGACTTTATAACGGTTCGGAGGAGTTCAACAGATTGATTTTCTGAAGAGGTAAATTGCATAAGTGTTTCATAAGGAACTACGCTGTTGTGATGTCTTATCAAATACTCTAAAATTTCTATCTCTTGATGATTTAGTTTTATCTCTTCACCCTCTTTTGTGATGCTTTTATGGTTAAAATCATACTGATAGTTATCAGCAAGTAGAAATAGACCTTCAGTTGATAGCTCTTTGAGTGTTTTATCGAAAACTGTTATGAACTCTTGCATGTCCAAAGATGTTACAGAGGACATCTTTTTCACTAAAACATCAAGAGTCTTCTGCTCATAGATAGTGGTATAGGCTAACTCCATTTTTTGAAACAGTACCTTTACATCAATAGGTTTTACAAGATAACTTAAAACACCAAGCTCTATAGCCTCAAGCATATACTCTTGGTTACTATATGCTGTTAGTAGTAAAAAAGGGGTATGTGCATCTAGTTTTTTTATCTCTCTCATCATCATAAGACCATCCATTTTTGGCATATAAATGTCACTTATCACTAAGTCTATTGATGGCTCTTTCTTAAACAGCTCTAAACCTTCTGCTCCATCAGCAGCTGTAAAAACTTTTTTGCAACTATGTTGCAGATAAAAAAGCAAATTTTCTCTTGTTCCAACATCATCTTCAACATATAAAATGCTAAGTTTGTCTAAGTTGTCCAAATCATACTCCTAATGAATTCTTGTTGTCACTGCCTTTTAATTTCTTAAGGGATAGAATCTTTCATAAGCTTACTCCAATCAAGGTCAAAATGCTTCAAATGTCAACCATGGAGTTAAAATAGGCAGTTTTTCCTAAGAAATATTACGAAAAGTAACCTCAAGCAACGAAGGTTATTTTACTCCTTTCTCAAAAATTTAAATTTGATGTAACTATTGTCAATATTAATCAAAGAAAAGTAAATTTATAGGTTTTTCTAAGGAAGAGCTTATTATCATACATAATAGACTTACTTATTAAATAAGGAAAATGAATTTGAAGACACTAAGTCATGATAATATGCACTATAATGAAGAGCTTAAACAATCCCTCACAAGATTATATTTTGTGCCGTTTTTTCTCCTTTTAGCTTTAATTGAACATTTTTATATTGGTGATATTGCCAGAGAAACTTTTTATGCTATGCTTGTGGCTGTTATATTTTTACCATTTGTTTTTTTTGCACATTATACTTTTTTAAAAAAATTTCCTAACTCATTTGTCTTTATTAGAAAGTTTTTTCCACCTGCATTTGATATTATTGTAACAACTGCTTTCATTATCTATTTTGGAAGTTTTGGTTCACTCCTTTTTGCTATATATATATGGGTAATCATAAGTAATGGTGTTCGTTTTGGATTAATATACTTAAAATTTACAGCAGTATTAGCTCTTTTAGCTATTCTTTTTATTTATTTCTTTAGTAATTTATATCATGTCAATCCAGCATTTTTATTGAGTTATGCTACAACTATTATTCTCACAACACTTTTTCTAAATGTACTCATAAAACGACTTTATGGACATATAGAAGCTATTGAAGAGGCTACAAGGGCTAAAGAGAAGTTTATGGCGAATATGAGTCATGAGTTACGCACTCCCCTCAACTCTATCATTGGTTTTAGCCAAATTTTAAGTAAAAAGCAGAAAAATCCTGAGTTTATCAAGCTCTCAAAGCAGATTCATACGAGTTCAATCTCACTTTTACACCTTATCAATGATATTTTAGACTTATCTAAGATTCAAGACTCAAAATTCTCTATAGAGTTTTATGAATTTAATGCCTATGAAGAGGTATCTAATTTTGTAGAGCAGTTTGAAGGTTTAAGTGCTCAAAAGAATTTAAACTTTATAAACAACATTAGCCCTACTCTAAAGCATACTTTTTTAGGTGACTGGCAACGCATTGCACAAATTATTCTCAATTTAATCTCGAATGCTATTAAGTTTACACCTGAAAATGGAGAAATTATTTTTACTATAGAGTATAAAGATGCTTCTCTTTTTATCATGATTAAAGATACTGGCATCGGTATGGATAAAGAGACACAAAATAGAATTTTTCAACCCTTTGAACAAGCAGATGGAAGTACTACAAGAAAGTATGGAGGCACTGGTTTAGGTTTAAGTATTACCCATAATCTCGTTGAAATGATGCATGGAAAGATAGAGCTTACTTCTACATTGCATAAAGGAAGTATCTTTAAGGTTACTCTTCCACTTGAACAATTAGAAGATATAAAATCAGAAAAAAGTACAGATACTCTTCAAGAAAATTTCACTGAAGAAGAAAAAGAGAACTCTCTGCAAGGTCATATTTTAGTAGTAGAAGACAATAAAACAAACCAAATGCTTGTTCGTATGCTTATAGAGGATTTTGGTTTAAGTTGTGATATGGCAAACGATGGTATTGAAGCCGTGCAAATATATTCACCTCAAAAACATGCCCTTGTTTTAATGGATGAAAATATGCCTAATATGAATGGTATAGAAGCAATGAAAAAAATAAAAGAGAAATATAAAGACACTTGTACCCCTATTATCGCGCTTACAGCAAATGCGATGGAGGGTGACAAAGAAAAATTTATCACTCTTGGTATGGATGATTATCTCTCTAAACCTATTGATGAAGACAAGCTTTATAAAATTTTACTTAAATTTTTAAGTTAAATAAAACTACTTAACCCGCACCTAAAGCTTTTTTTACATTGTCATCTGCCATAGTTATGTTCCATACTGGTTCCCACACTACTTCGACTTCTACCTCTTTGATATTTGCCATTTTTTCCACTGCTTCTTTGACCCACTGTTGGATAAGTTGATGCATAGGACATGCCTTTGTTGAGAGTGTCATAGTCACTTTAACATTTCCCTCATCATCACACACTGCATCATATATAAGACCCATTTCCACAAGGTTAAAACCTACTTCTGGATCTATTACTGTTGATATTGCTAAAAAGAGTTCCTCTTTTGAATATATTGCCATCTTATTTCCTTATTTATAATTTATCATATATAACACACTTCTCAAAAGTGCAACTGCGCCAACACTTAAAAACGATGCACCTGCACCGATAAGTTGGCTATTTCCTAAAAGTATTGCTATAGTTATAAGAACAACACCTATGCTAGTAAAGATGAACTGAGCACTTGAGCTTTTCACGGGAAGCATATCTACAAGCATTGGAACTTTCTCTTTTCCTACTAAGGGTGAAAAGCGTTCAAACCATACTAAAAATGGAATGATTTTATATACATGCCCAGTTATAGCAAAACCTATAAAGCCAAAAAAGAGTAAAAATAATGATGCAAGTAGAAGTGATTCATCCTCACTTACCAAATATAACACTCCCATTAATAAAGAGACTACCAAACTGATGTATGCAAAGAAAAGAGATTTTGCATAGATATCATTCTCTTTTCTTGCTCTCGTTTTATAGATGATATAGACTTGATAGAAGTAAATAAAGAGTGAAACTATAGAAACTACATAGCCAATATATGATAAAACACTCCAATCAAAGAGTGAAGCTAAAACAACACTCACTACTGCAAAACTCATCATATAAAGTGCAATATGTAAAGACTTTAATGAAAAGCCATGAGAGAGTCCAAACATTGGTAAAAGTACTACAGAGAGTCCCATTATAGTTATAGTGATATAACCGCCTACAACTAAGTAAACATGTGCTTTTAAAAGTGCTGTTACATCAACGGCTATCGTTCCTGCATATCCTAAAGCCATCACAAGACCAAAGATGATACCAAAAAACAGAAAGGTATTTGAGAGGAGTACACTACTCATAACGACATTAAATTTCTCTACTTTTTTGATGGTTAAAAATATCTCACCAACAAATATCATCATAGATATAAGCACCACAACACCACCATAAGGAAGAAGTGCGCTCGAGTAGAGAAAACCTCCTGCCATAAGGAGTGTTCCCACTAAAAGAAGCGGCCAAATGGCATAAAAAAGTTCTACACCAAAGTGCCCTACTTCAAGAACAACAGGAACAAGTTGTGCCATCGCTCCAAAAATAGTCATCATTACAAAGCCAAGTAAAAAGATATGTACAAAACTTATGACTAAGGGATTAAGGAAAGAGAGTGATGATGCATCAAAAGCAAAAAGAAAAAGCGATGCGACAAGATAAAAAATAGCACCCAATATAAAAAAAGGTGCTATTAACTTAAAGGGAGGTGCAAACTCTTGAGATATTGGACTCATTACTCTACTTAACCACCACAGCTAGTTTGAGAAAGGTCTGACTCACTTTGTGCATCAGCATTGTAAGAGAATACAACCTTTACTAATCCACCATCAATATCTTCTGAGACATACTTCACATCATCTTCAAGCTTTGCAAAAAGTCCACCAGGCATTTTATGATTTATCATCACTAAGGTATCATTTGTCCCTTTGATAAGGGCTAATCCACTCATAGCATTTACCATCGGATGAGGAGGTCCCTCTTTTGAAGTATCAAAGTAGTAGCTACTCTGTCCATCTTTTTCTAATTTAAAAAAATCTACTGTAGCACCATTTACTTCTATTTTCACTGCATCTTGAGGTATATTTGACATTTAAAATCCTTCGTAGTTAATAATTTATGAAAAGATTGTAGTGAATTAAGAGAAAGGGGGTATTGATATATATCAATAAAGAGAGCTTATTCGTAAAGAATAACAAGCCCCTCTTTGTTTATAACTTCGTAACCGTGAGAAGTTTTTTCCAAAAACTCTAACTTAGTGAACTTCTTTAAAATTCTTGAGAGTGTCTCTGGTGTCATATGAAGGTGTTTTGCAAGTTGATTGTTTTTCATACTCAGTGCATCACTATTTTCACAGATATACTTTGCAACCCTTGAAGTAGAATCTAGCACAATATTTAAAGAGATAACATCTTCAAGGTACTTTATCTTTTTTGAGAGTGAACGGAAAAAGTTAAAAGCAACATCTGGATTTGTTAAAAAACTATTTTTAAACTGTGAAAACTCTATCTCTATCACCACGCCATCGCTATCAAATACTGATGATGCAGGATAAGGAATCCCCTCAAACACAGCCATCTCAGCGACTAAAGAGGTAGGAAGAAAACGATGAAGAACTATCTCATTGTTTTTATTGTCTGTCTTATAAACTTTTAAAATACCCTCTACTAAAAGTGTTAAATATTTAGACTCATCTCTCTCATAAAAAAGAATCTCACCCTTTTTAAAGTGTCTTTTACGAGAAAAAGAAGATAAAAACTCTAACTCTTTATCCATTAAGTTTTCAAAACAACTTATTTTTCTTAATTCATGAAATCCTTGCATCAGCGTATCTGCCCACTTCCATAGATTTTAAACTTATATGTTGTTAATCCCTCTATACCCATAGGTCCACGAGCATGCAGTTTGTTTGTACTTATTCCTACTTCCGCACCAAAACCAAAGGCTCCACCATCTGTAAATCGTGTTGATGCATTTACATAAACAGCAGCTGCATCGATAGCATTTAAAAAGCTCTCAGCAGTTGTAATGTTTTGAGTGATAATAGCTTCAGAGTGCCCTGAACCAAACCGTACAATATGCTCAATAGCTCCATCAACACCATCAACCACTTTAATATTCAAAATATTTGCAAGATACTCAGTGTCATAATCTGCATCACTTGCATCCTCTACTTCTATAATAGCCTTTGTATTTTTACACCCTTTAAGTTCAGTATGTGCCACATCAAATGCAGCTTTAAACTGAGGAAGAACCTCTTTTGCAATAGCTACATCAATAAGCAGTGTTTCCATAGAGTTACAAACACCTGGTCTTTGTACTTTTGCATTGATGGCGATGGCTACTGCATCATCTATCTTTGCATCCTTATCTACATAAGTATGACACTGCCCTTTATCATGTTTCACCACACTCACAGTAGCATTTTCACTCACATGTTTTATAAGCCCTGCCCCACCACGAGGAATAATAAGGTCAACGAACTTATCCATTTTTATAAGCTTATCAACTCCCGCACGAGAGCTATCTGGAATAAGTGAAACAAGTTCTGTAGGAAGATTGTTTTTTGCTAAAACATCTTGTAGTACTTTTGCAATGGCAACATTAGAGTTTTCAGCTTCTTTTCCACCTTTTAAAACACATACATTTGAACTCTTGAAACATAAAGCTGCCGTATCACTTGTAACATTTGGACGAGACTCATAGATGATGCCAATCACACCGATGGGAATACTCACTTTTTCTATCTTTAAGCCATCTTCAGTTACCCAACCATCAAGGACACGACCAACAGGCTCTTTAAGTGCTGCAATCTCTTCAACAGCCACTGCCATAGAGTCTATTCGCCCCTCATCTAAAAAGAGTCTATCCATAAGTGCTGATGTAAGATTACTCTTCTCTCCATCAATCATATCTTTTTTGTTTGCTTCAATAAGAGCAGGAGTATTTACCCGTAAGGCTGCTGCCATCTCTTTTAAGATTCTATTTTTTTCACTTCCACTAAGGGTATTTAAAACCCTACTTGCTGATTTTGCTTTTTTTAAAAAGGTTTCCATTATTCTCCCCTTAAATATATTATAATTTTTTCATATGATATCATATTTCTTACGCATTCGCTTTGAAATCAAGGACATATTCTAATTCGTATATATTATTTACAATATACTCAAAATCATCATAATTTTCTTCATCTGAAACGATTAAAAGTTCATCGCCTATTTTAAGTGGCATACTTGCATCTGGCATAAGATATACTTCATCCTCTCTTTTTAGTAAAAGATATACTATGTGAAGTAATTGTTCTCTATTTTCACGAGATCTTCTCAAGTTTTTAAGAGTAATTACTTCCCCCTTTTCTAGCTTGAGTGTCAAAGCGTAAGCATTTTCATCATTGAGTTTTGTTTCAAAATAAGTGGGATTTTTACCCGTAATGTTGTGTAACATATTTATAACAACTTCAGCCCAGTCATCATCTTTTTTTCTTGTCTCACGAATAAAAATATCTGCTAGTGGTCGGGCAATGTAGTTATAAGTAGCATCGGCTAATATACTCTCTACAA
>JALSUU010000079.1 GCA_027071075.1 Sulfurimonas sp.
TAAAGAAAAATCAATAAAGGAAAACTAAAATGAAACAAATAATTTTATTAACTATTTTGACAATGGGTGTAATTACTGCATTTACAGCTTGTGATAAGCCAGACTACCAAGATCCAAGATATAGAAGCACACACAACAAGTAGAAGAATATTAGGACAAAATAGATGATGCATAAGAGTGCCTTAGAAGCAAAAGATAAAGAACTCAAACTGATTTTAGATACCATCATGGAGTCGGTAATGATTTTAGAAGATGGGAAGATCGTTGATCTCAATCCTCAAGCTATTAAAACTTTTGGTTTAAAAAATCTTGAGGAGGGTCTTGGTTTAACACCCCTTGATTTTGTTCCTAAGTATAATCATCACATTGTCATTGAGGGTTTAAAGAACCCTGATACACCACCCTACCAGTTTGATGTACTTCGACGCGATGGCACAATCTTTCCCGCACTCATTCATGGAAAAAATCTTATCATTGATGGTAGAAAACTGCGTGTAACTTCCTTTATAGATATAAGCGAAATAAAAGAAGAGGAGATAGAAGATAAAGAGCTTCCACTAAGTCAAAAAGATTCAATCATTTACCAACTCGAGTATCTTAAAAATTCTGTGAATTCCATTGATGAATTCTCTATACTTTTAGTTGAAGACCATAAAGTAAATCAAGAAATTTTTATTGCACTTCTAGAAAAAAGTAATATACAAATAGATCTTGCTTCCAATGGAAAAGAAGCTATTGAACTACTACAAAAGCGAAACTATGACATCATTTTTATGGATTTGCAAATGCCGATTATGGGTGGGATTGAAGCAACACAAGTAATACGAAAGAGTAATATAACTACTCCAATCATTGCCCTCAGTGCAAATGCCATGGAGTCAAATATCAGAGAAAGTCTTGATGCAGGAATGGATGCTCACTTGAGTAAACCCATAGATATCAATAAACTCTATAGCACTCTACTGCAGTACACAAAAGAGAAACCAAGAACTCTCAGAAGAGATTCTCGAGAGATAAGTGTCACGATTCCAGAGTTTCAAACTTTAGATACCAAAACGGCACTCACATCACTGGATTCAAACAGACAACTCTACCTCAAGATTCTCAAAAATTTCTATGAAGATTATGCTTATTTTAATGCCCAAGACAGTAACGATGCAGAATTTACAAGAGTGATGCACACCCTAAAATCACTCAGTCAAAATATTGGCTCACAAGAATTATATATGCTTGCATATAAACTAGAAGAGAAAAGAACGCAAAAAGAGACAAAAAAAATCACAAGCGTTATAAAAAATATTTGTGAAGAGATAAACACCTTAATAGATTTGCAAGCCACAGAAAAAATTTATACAAAAAAGCTCAAAGATGCAAAAGCAAATATTCTTGTTGTAGATGATGATCAGAGTTGTATAGACATAGTTCAAAATGTACTTTATGAGTATAATTTTACGGCTACTAATGATGCAACTGCTGGACTTAAGTTAGCAAAAAATGGCAAGTTTGATCTTATACTTTTAGATATTATGATGCCTATTGTTGATGGTTATAAGCTCTGCTTGCAACTTAAAGAGGAGAATAAAACGAAAGATATCCCTGTTATATTTCTCACAGGTAAAACAGATGGGAACAGCATAGAGCGTGCTTACAGTGTCGGAGCAAATGACTATGTTACCAAACCTTTAAAACCAAAAGAGTTGGTCGTTAGAATAGACAAAGAGATAACGCACAATGCCCTTCTCAAAGAGCTTGAATATAAAGCTTCCTATGATGTACTGACAAAGGTATTTAATAGACGAAAGTTTTTTGAACTCGCAAACTTACGGTTTAATAATAGTACAAATCTCTTTGCTATTATGATTGATATTGACCATTTTAAAAAAATAAATGACAACTATGGTCACTCTATGGGAGATCTTGTCCTGCTCTCTGTCGCACAAACAATACAAAAAAATCTCATCCCGAATGATATTTATGGACGATTAGGTGGAGAGGAGTTCGCTATTCTCATCGCTAGAGATTCACTAGAGGAAGTAGAAGAGTTAACACAAAAGATTCGTATCTCTGTTGCAAAATGCACTTTTTCAGATAAGAGAAATAATCAAATTCACTGTACTATAAGCCTAGGTGTTGCAGAAAAAGAGCAAGATACTCCCTCACTAGATATGCTCTTACATATTGCTGATACTGCTCTGTATGAAGCAAAAGAGAGTGGCAGAAATAGAACTATTTTTAAACTCTAATAAGTTTACTATTTTCTCATTGCTCTTTTTTAGATATAATTACTTTTAATTATTTAACTAGGGTGATGCATGCTGAAACAATTTAATCTTAAGAATATAGGTAAATTTCTATTTATGATAGAACTTGGAGCGAAATATATCCAAATCTTTAAAAAAACATTTTTTCACCCTTTCATAACACTCAAACCTGCATATGAACGCTTATCAAGAGATAGACAAAGTTATTCACAGCAAGTGATTGATTTTTTAAACATTGACATACAAGTGACTGGTTCACTTCAAGAAGAGGACAAAATACTCTACGCAATCAACCACCGTTCACTCCTTGATATCATAGTGATGGAGTCTATCTTTGCACAAAAAAATAAAAATGGTGCATGGATAGCCAAACAAGAGCTTTTTGATTCTCCTATTTATGGAAAGTTTTTTGAATATAGTGGTTGTATAAGTGTTGACCTTGAAAATAAAAAAGGTTTACTGAAATTTTTTAAAAATATCAAAAAGACATTTGCTAAAGTAGATAATATGAACATTTATATGTTCCCTGAAGGCGAACGCTACAACGGTGAGGGTATCACTACTTTTCAGAGTGGTGCAAGTAAGATAGCTAAAGCAAATAAGCTCAAAGTTGTACCTATCTACATAAAAGGCAAAAATGAAGAGCTTTTTGAGAATGCACCCTATAAAGAGAAAAAGGTAGTTGAAGTATTTATTGGAGATGTAATATCTTATGAGACTTTAGAGGAAGAGTATACGGCTTTTTATAAATCAATAGAGGCAAAAGTATAATGAACAAAATGACTTTAGGTGTAAACATCGACCATGTTGCAGTTTTAAGAGAAGCGAGAGAGGTCAACGACCCTGATATTTTACAAGCACTCTATGTGGCTTGTGAGAGTGGAGCTGATCAGATTACTATTCATCTGCGTGAGGATCGTCGCCATATTCAAGATTTAGATGTGAAAAATATTATCTCTTTGAGTAAAGTTCCTGTAAACCTAGAGTGCTCTATTAATCGTGAAATTTTAGATATTGTTTCAGAGCTAAAACCCCATCGTGCTACTTTAGTTCCTGAAAAGAGAGAAGAAGTAACTACAGAGGGTGGTTTAGATGTTTTTACTTATGCTGATAAAATTGCTTATTCTATTGAGTTACTTCATGATAGCATCATTCCAGTATCGCTTTTTGTAGATCCAACAATGGAGGCGATGGAGAAGTCTAAAGAGCTTGGTGCTGAGATGGTCGAGTTACATACTGGGCATTTTGCAAACCTTTTTAATATGCTCAACTCTGCCCTCCCACACTCAAACCACTCAGTTAAAGAGTTAGAACTCCCTCGTTATGAGTTAAGTTCTCGTCTTGAGAGTTCCCTTGAAGCGATAAAAAATTCTGCTATACATGCAAATAAATTAGGACTTGAAGTCGCTGCTGGACATGGACTTAACTATCAGAATGTACATAAGATGATGCAGATTGAGGAGATAATAGAGCTTAATATCGGTCAAAGTATCATAGCTCGTAGTGTTTTCAGTGGTCTTAGTGATGCAGTAAAAGAGATGAAGAGACTCACAACGCGCAATGCCTAAACCAACTATAGCCATAAGTGTCGGCGACCTCAATGGTGTCGGCATAGAGATAGCTCTAAAATCTCATGAAGAAGTAAAAAAACTCTGTAATCCTATCTACTGCATCAATGAAGAGCTACTCTCACAAGCGGTAAATCTTCTCGATAAAAAGATACCAAAAGATTTTCTTTTACAAGAGGTAAATGGGAACTTTACAATAGAAGCTGGAGTGACTGATGCACACAGTGGTCGTTACTCCTACGACTCTTTTATGCGTGCAGTAAAGATGTGTGAAGATAAAAAAGCAAATGCAGTAGTGACTATGCCTATCCATAAAGAGGCTTGGATGTTAGCAGGTTTAAAGTATAAAGGGCATACTGATCTTCTACGCAAACACTTTGATAAAGAGGCTATTATGATGCTAGGATGCCCTGAGATGTTTGTGGCACTCTTTACCGAGCATATTCCTCTCAAAGAGGTTGCATCATCCATCAAGTATAAAAAGCTCAAACAGTTCTTTTTAGATTTGCATCAAGATATAAAAGAACCTATAGCTGTTTTAGGTTTAAACCCACATGCTGGGGATAATGGAGTCCTTGGAAATGAGGAGCTTGTCATCACGAAAGCCATCAAAAGTGCCAATAAAAAAGTAGGATTTGAGCAATTTTTTGGACCCATTGTGCCTGATGTTGCTTTTACACCACACTTTAGAAAAAACTACAACTACTATATAGCTATGTATCACGACCAAGGTTTAGCACCACTCAAAGCCCTACACTTTGATGAGAGTGTAAACATATCTCTCAATCTCCCAATAGTAAGAACCTCAGTCGATCATGGAACAGCGTTTGATATAGCTTATAAGGGTGAAGCAAAAACACTCTCTTTCATAAATGCTGTTAAAAGTGCTCTCAAACTTATCTCTTAAAACTTTTTCCAAAAACTACTACTCAGTAAAACAAATACTGTGTAGCACTCTAGTCTCCCTATTATCATTGCAACTGAGAAAAATATTTTATCAAAGTCATTAAAAAAGGAGAAGTTATCTGCAGGTCCTACAAGAGCAAAACCAGGACCAATATTTCCTACTAAGGCAAAGGCTCCAGAGATAGCACTCATCGCATCAAAACCTCTTGCATATATGTAAATAGTAACAACCCCTACACTCATCATAAAAAGAGTAAAAAAACCAAAAGTTGCAGAGAGAATACGCTCTTTTTGTTTGATATTATCAATAAAAACAGAGATGATAGCATTTGGGTGTAAGATGCGTTTAAACTCTGAAAAAAGTGTTTTAAAAATAATTACATGTCGTATAATTTTAATGCCTCCAGCAGTCGATCCAGCATTTCCACCAAGAAGCATCCCTATAAAAATAATAGCAATAGCAAGATGTGACCAAGAACCATAATCAATAGTAGCAAAACCTGTTGTAGTCATAACAGAAGCGATAGTAAAAGAGGAGTGTTTGATAGCATCATAGAAGCCATCATTGCTGATATCCATATGTATAAATGTAAGCGCTAAACTCAACATAGAGAAGAGAATAATATACCAACGAACCTCTTCACTTTTGTATCCACTGATATCTCTATGATAGAGTTTTAGATGTGCTAAGAAGTTGATTCCAGAGAGAAGCATAAAGAGGGTAGTTACCCAAATAATGCCATCTTCATGAAAGTAGCCAAGAGAACTGTTTTTTGTAGAAAATCCACCTGTCGAGACTGTGGAAAAGGCATGATTTATTGCATCAAACCAACTCATACCAAAAAACTTCAAGAGTATCATATCTAAGAGTGTTAAAACAAGATAAATAATCCACAAACGGAGTGCAGTATCTTTAATTTTTGGAGTTAACTTCTCTAAAGCTATCCCTGTTGATTCTGCTTTAAAAAGGGAGAGGCTTCCTGTAGGATTTATCATAGAGAGTAGTCCTACTCCAAGAACTATCACTCCAAGACCACCAAGCCAATGCATCAAACTCCTATGAAAAAGTATCATCTTTGGAAGTGCTTCTATATCTGTATAAATAGTTGCCCCTGTTGTGGTAAAGCCACTTATTGCTTCAAAAAATGCAGAAGCGAAACTCACATCGGTATAGATAAAAAGTGGCATAGCCCCTGTAATACCTAAGAGAATCCACAAAAGGTTTACTATTAAGATACTATCTTTTATTTTTAAATTTAGCTGATGCTTATACAGAGATATCCAGATAAAAAAGTTGAGCATAAAAAAGAGTATATTGTAATATAAAAACTTCAAATACCCCTCTGCATATAGAATACCAATAAAAATATCTAACAGAAAAATCAATGAAACAGTCATACCAATTAAAGATAAAACTTTCAGTATATTTTTAAAGTTCATAAATCCACTGTTTCACTTTTGCACTCTCTAAAAGGGCACTAAAACCAACAACTAAATCATTTTCTTGTAAAATAATTTTTTCTTGGATAAGAAAAAGTCTATCCTCTCTAAGTATAAAAAGTTTTGCATTAGAGAGTTTTAAGGGTTTGATTTGTTTATCTATAAGTGTAGAATTATAAACTACCTTACGCATAAAAACAGTTCCTAGTGCCCCACAAAAACTTTTTTGTATGACTACTCCACTAGAACTTATCTCTTCCATAATAGTATTGTAAGCACTTATTTTGGGTCCACGAATCACTATAATACCAAGAGTATGCATCAGGGAGTAATAATCCATCTCGTTATTTATAGCAACAACCTTAGTTATTCCTCTATCTTTTGCTTCTAAACATTTTATAATATTATATTCATCATTATTTGTAGCAGCAACAAAGAGATCTGCATGCCCCAACTCTTCATCTTCAAAAACATCATGAATACCATATTTTGAGTTGATGATTGTCGCCCTTCCCTCAAGCTTTTCATCAGCAAGAGAACAGAGATCTAAATCTTTTTCTATAAGTTTTACATCTTTTTTTGCATCAATAAAAGCTTTTGCAATTGAGACACCTAAATCAGCCCCACCAAAGACAACACACTTCTCTACAAAAGAGATATCTTCTAAAACTATTGAGGTACTCAGAGTCTCAATACTCTCGCGTAAACCAAAAAAATAGATTAAGTCATTCTCTTTTATCGCGGTATGTTTTTCTTGAGGGACAAAAAACTTTTTATTTCTTTCTATGCCTACAAGGGTATACTCATGAGAATCTAAAATCTCTCTATCTGCACCAGCAGAGGCTCGAAAAGAGAAAAGTTTAAAGTCTGTGTATTTAAAAAATTTTACATTATTTGCTTTTGGATACTCTAAAAGAGAGCCTACCGTTTTCGATGAAAGTTTAATTGGAAAAATAATTTTATCTATAAAAAATCTTTTTTTAATATCTTCTGCATCATAAATATCTTTTTGGAGTCGTACAAATTTTCGTTTTACATTTAAAATAGAGTCTACAATCATAGAAGATATTAGATTTACATTGTCTATATTTGTGACAGCAATAAAAAGATCCACCTCTTTATCTGAAAAATATTCATATGTTTTATAATCTTCAACATCACCACGCAGAGGTAAAATATCTAAACTTTCTTGAATACTATGAAGTGCCTCTTCATTTGTATCTATTACTGTTACATTATGACCTATAGAGAGAGTTTTTGCAAGATTAAAACCAACTTTGCCTGCACCAGCTATAATAATATTCATCTATTTTTTTCCATGTGAGCATTCTACTCTTATTTATTTTAAACTTCATATAAACCGCTTAAGATTAGTTGGAGTATAATTTGTGCATATTTATAAAAGGTTCTCACATGAAAAAATATCTGCTTTTAACTCCTTTTTTACTTGTCGCATCTCTGCAAGCAAAAGATGTAGTCTATGACACGACTACTTCTCTACTTTGGCAAGATGCTTCTATAAACAAAGATGCTTCTGTGACTTTTAAAGAGGCTACAAACTACTGTAAGTTTTTAAAGATTGATAAGTACTCACACTTTCGATTACCTACACTCCAAGAGTTACAAACTCTAGTGAACTATGAAAAATATAAACCAGCTATTTTAGATGGCTTTAAATATGTAACGAGTACAACTTACTGGACAACTACACCCTTTGCTGATGCAGATGATTCTGTTTGGACAATCAACTTTGAAAAGGGGTCTCGTAGTACAAAAGCTGTCTATTACGATAGACATTTTCGATGCGTTTCAAAACTACAGTAGTTTCTCTTCTTTTAGCTCTAAGTATGCAAACACTTCATGCAGATAGAGATCCTGTTGTGGCAGGCTCTTTTTATCCATCTTCAAAACAAGAGTTACTTCAAGAGATAAATAGTGCAGTTGCGAATGCAAAGAGTTTTCCAACAGAGGATGTTCAGGCGATTATTGTTCCGCATGCTGGGTATGTTTTCTCAGCAGGTGTTGCCGCAACCTCTTATAAAACACTCCATAAAAAATATAAAAATATTTTTATTCTCGGCTCTTCGCATCATATAAATTTCGATGGTGTCTCTATTTATAATAAAGGAGATTATAAAACTCCTCTTGGAAAAGTACATGTAAACAGAACTATTGTTGATGCACTTATAAAAGAAAATAACTTTATTGGCTATAAAGAAGAGGCACATACAAAAGAGCATACTATAGAAGTGCAACTTCCATTTTTACAAAGTTTATATGGTGACTCACTCCAGATTGTTCCTATTGTTATGGCTACTTCAGAACTCGACACCATTATAAAAACTGCAAAAGCATTAGAGCCTTACTTCAATGATGAAAATCTTTTTGTAATTAGTTCTGATCTCTCACACTACCCGAGTTATAGTGATGCAAAAATAGTTGACATGAGACTACTTCACTCTATTGAGAGTAACAATCCTCAAAACTTTGTTGATGCAATACTTCAAAATGAGAAAGCAAAAATACCGAACCTACAGACATCTGCTTGTGGATGGAGTTCACTGTTAACACTTTTATATCTTACACAAAATAAAGATTATAAGTATGAGCTTTTAGAGTATAAAAACTCTGGTGACTCTCAATATGGCAAAAATGATAAGGTTGTAGGCTATGGCTCTATGCGAATATACAAGGAAAAATCATTTAACTTAGGCGATGCAGATAAAAAAACTCTTAAAGATATAGCAAAACTAGCTCTCTATGATGCAGTTTTAAAAAATGAAAGAACAAACATTGATACAAAAACTTTAGACACAAAACTACTCAAACATATGGGTGCTTTTGTAACACTCCATCTAAATGGCAAACTTAAAGGGTGCATAGGAAGATTTGAGCCAAATGAGCCGCTCTATAAAACTATCATTGAAATGGCTATCTCTGCATCAAGATATGATACACGCTTTACGCCAGTTCAAGCAGAAGATTTAAAAGATATAGAGATAGAAATCTCCGTTTTAACACCAAGAAAAAGGGTCTCCTCGGTTGAGGATGTCCTTGTAGGAAGAGATGGTATTTACATAGAGTATGGCAAGAAAAATGGAACATATTTACCACAAGTAGCTACAGATATGCACTGGAATGCGACAGAATTTGTAAATAGTTGTTGTGAAGAGAAAGCTAAAATACCATCTTCTAATTGCAAAAAAGCTACACTTTACACTTATGAAGCTATTATTTTTTAAAATACTTATCAATTAATATGTATACAAAAAACTTATAAAGGAAATTATAATAAAAAACAAGATATCATTCATTGTATTACTTTGTCGTGTAATTTAGAAGAATGTAATATTTAGGAGTTTTTGTGATTCGATTAGTGATTTTTTTATTCTTAACCTACAGTAGTTTATTTGCTCTAAGTGATATTAGTATCACAAACAAGCCTATTAATTTTACCGATTTTCACCTTGAAATGTATGCCGATACATCAACATCGATTGATTTAGAAGATGCAGAAGATATAAAATGGTACAAAGAGCACTCAAACAAGTTGAGAAGTGATCTTGAACACTCAAATATTTGGTTACGATTTGATGTGAGTAATATGACCAAAGAAGAGAAAAACTTTTTTGTCTACTTTCCAGACACTACTTTAGAAAAAGTTGACTTATATGTTATTGATACAGATGACAATGTAAAAACAGAAAAATTAGGTCTGCTCAATGCTTCAAATAATGAAGTTACAAAAACAAAATTTAATATAAAACTTTTAAGTGATGCAACGAAAACAGTTTATATAAACATCTATAATCCACATGTAAGGAGTTTTAAGTTTTGCGTACTAGATGAAGCTTCTTTGAGTGATTACTCAAATCAATATGATACTCTCTATATTCTATTTTTTGGTGTACTTACTCTACTTATTCTCTTTCACTTTTTTATGTACTTTTACAGTAAAAATGCCGTCTATCTTTACTCTGTTCTCTATACTTCTACTCTTTTATACTGGCAATTAGTGCTCAATGCCATAACACCATTTAATAGCTTTCATTCTCTCACATCTTTTTACTTGGAAAGTATGACAATTACTATTCCTATCATATTTTTAATGTTGTTTCTGCGTAAGGCACTCTCCTTAAAAAATGCCTACCGTTTACTTGATATCTTTTTAATTCTCACTATACCACTCTATATTATTGCTTCTATTGGACTCTATTTCACCCAAATACTTCCTTACTATATAATAAATCTTATAAATATCGCTCTCTTAGTAATCTTAGTTTTCATTTCATTTTTGGTCTACCTAAAATCGCATAGTAAAAATGCTCTTTTTATAACCCTCGCACAGCTTATTTTCTTAGCTGCATTTACTTTTTACTTTTTAATGCACTTGGGTCAAATAGCTTACAATCGAAATATAATAGATATGCTCACTGTCTCTATCTTTTTAGAGCTAATTATCTTTGCTTTTACGCTTATTGGTTCCAAAAGAAAAGTAAAACCAGAACCACAACCCTCTTTTAAGAAAAAAGTAGTAGAGCCTACAAAAGGTATTAATTCAAAAACAAAAGAACCAAAAATAGTAGCTCAAAAGATGAAAGAAGAAGCAGTTGCTGATACACCACAGATTGTAGTTGAAGGTGGATTTGATGACCTCTTTAACAATACTATAGAGGCTATTATTATTTTTCATGAAAGTAACTGTATAGATTTGAACGATGAAGCAATGAATCTTTTTGAGTTTAACACAAAACAAGAAGCTATTGGTAAAAATATAAATAGATTTATTACACATAGTTCTTTAGAAAGAACACAAAAAACAGAAGATGTAGAAGAGATAAACACTCCAGTACATGAAATCGATGCAATAAAAAGAAATAGAGAAGTCTTCCCAGCATTTTATAAAAGTTACTATAGTGACTTAAACGGTGAGCGTGTTCAGATTACTGCATTTGTGGATATTTCTCAGTTTAAGACAAAAGAGTTAAACCTTAAACAAGCAAAAACAAAAGCAGAAGAAGCTACAAGAATTAAGTCAGAATTTTTGGCAAATATGTCACATGAAATACGAACACCTATGAATGGTATCTTGGGTATGAGCCACTTGATGATGCAGACAAAACTAGATAAAAAACAGAAAAACTTTTTACAAAAGATTGATGATAGTGCCAAAGCACTCTTAGGTGTTATAAACGATATCTTAGACCATAGTAAAATGGAAGCAGGAAAACTCACTATTGACAACATTCCATTTGATATGCATGAACTCCTTGAAAGTACTGTAAGTGTGGTAAACATTCGAGCAGAGGAAAAAGGTGTCAATATCAAACTTAATTATGATAAGAGTGCACCGGATAACTTCTATGGAGATTCATTAAGAATCGGACAAGTTCTTAAAAATCTACTGAGTAATGCTGTAAAATTTACACAAAGTGGTAGCGTTGAAGTCTCATTTAAAAAGAATACAAAAAATCTTTTTGAGTTTAGTGTCAAAGATAGTGGTATAGGGATGACACAAGATCAACTCAATGGTCTTTTTGAGCAGTTTACACAAGCAGATAAATCTACTACTCGTGTTTATGGTGGAACAGGTTTAGGACTCAGTATCTCTAAAAAACTTGTTGAGCTTATGGATGGAGAGATTCATGTAACAAGTGAAGTAGGTGTTGGAAGTACCTTTAGCTTTAAGCTTCCACTTGTTGAACTTGATAAAGATACAATTAGCCTTAAAAATGAGAAAATCGATCCAAATAGCATTAATGTTCTTATCGG
Source organism: Sulfurimonas sp. (assembly GCA_027071075.1). Taxonomy (GTDB): domain Bacteria; phylum Campylobacterota; class Campylobacteria; order Campylobacterales; family Sulfurimonadaceae; genus Sulfurimonas. Next base: position 11,948 of record JALSUU010000079.1, read on the forward strand.
AAGTAAAATTTTACTTGTTGAAGATAACTTAATCAACCAAGAGATTATCCTTGGTCTTCTTGAAAACAGTGGTATCAAAATCGATATAGCAAACAATGGGAAAGAGTGTCTTGAGAAGTACAATGCAAATGAGTATGAACTTATCTTTATGGATATCCATATGCCTCTTATGAATGGGTATGAAGCTACTATGATTATTAGAGAGACTGATAGTGAGATTCCTATTATCGCTCTTACTGCAAATGCGATGAAAGAGGATGTTGAGAAGACTTTAGCAGTTGGTATGAACGAGCACCTCAATAAACCAATAGAGATTAATAGACTCTATGAAGTACTTCTTAAGTATGTAACGCAAAAAGTAGATGATTATGATGCTTCAGTTGATGGAGAAGTGATAGATATTCCAGAGTTTGCAAATATAAATACAGAAGTTGGTCTCAACCATCTTGGTGATAACAAAAGTCTTTACATAGAGATATTAAAAGATTTTTATAAGCAGTATAAAAAGTTTACACTTGATGGCTTAGAAGATGCAGAGATTAAGATGCAGATTCATACACTCAAAGGTTTAAGTGCAAGTATCGGTGCTGAAACGCTCAATGATATCTCAAAAAGAATTGATGTTTCTCTTGATAAAAATCTCTTTAACCTTCTCTATATAGAGCTTAATTTTGTCATAGATGAACTTAAAATTTTAGATAAAGAGTATATGGATGCAGCAGCAAAACTCTTGCCAGCAACAGATCAACAGATCAAAGAGTACTTTACATCACTTAAGTTTCAGTTACGAACAAATAGACCAAAAAACATTGTTCCTATTATTCAAGAGATATCACGATACGAACTCTCTCCATATAATGAAGAACTCTTTATGCATGTAAAACAACTGACACTAAACTATGAATATGAAAAAGCAGAGCAATTATTATGATAACAAAAACAAAAAAAACTATACTTATTGTAGATGATACAAAGATAAATATTGATATTCTCTTAGAACTACTAGGGGATACTTATGATATTTTAGTCTCATTGAATGGTACGCGTGCACTAGAGATTATTGATGAGAATCATGTCGATATTATTTTACTCGATATTTTGATGCCTGATATCAATGGTTATGATGTTTGTAGGGTTCTCAAGTCAAAAGAGAAAACAAAACATATACCTGTTATTTTCATTACAGCAAACACAGATGAAGAGTCTATTGAGAATGCTTTTGAAGTTGGTGGTATTGATTACATTACAAAACCGTTTAAAGCGCTTGAACTCTTAGCGCGACTTAGAACCCATCTTAACATGCAAGAGTTGCTTAAAGAGCTAGAAGACTCACATAAAGACCTAGAACTCCTTGCATCACAGGATCATATGACAAAACTTTATAACAGAAGATATTTTTCTGAAATTTCTATGAAAATACTAGAGTTAGCAAAAAGAAATAAAAAAGATCTCTCTGTCCTTATGCTAGATATAGATAAGTTTAAAAATGTAAATGACACTTATGGACATCATGTAGGTGATGATGTAATTATTGCACTTGCAAATGTACTCAAGAACTTAAGTAGAAATAGCGATGTAGCTTGTAGATTTGGTGGCGAGGAGTTCTTGATACTCCTTCCTGAAACAAATTTAGAAGGTGCCTACGCTATCGGTGAGAAGATACGAAAACATGTTGAAGATTTAGTGATTAAACTTGAGAACCAAGAGACACTTAAATTTACTATCAGTGCTGGTGTTGCGCAGATTGATATTGAAAATGAGTTAAACTTGGAGAAGACTATTCAAAGAGCAGACGATGCACTTTATGAAGCGAAAGAGGGTGGAAGAAACAAGGTATGTAAGAGCTAATCTCTATTGCATACTTTGGGTTAAAAAATACTACTTCTTTTTAAAGATAAGGAGTGTTTTATCTTCAGTATCGTACAGAGAAAAAGTCTGTTTATCAACAAGTTGTAACTTCTCTATCTTTTTAAAGAGTTGCATCTTATGAAAATACTGCACTATTGTATCTTGATGCTTTTCATATAAGCCATCTTTTTGCTTTTGAAAAAGAGTAAACTTTGTATGGAGTTCATCCTTACTAAACTCTGCATCAACACTTAAAAATTCATCCTCGTTCTCACTACTCATGGTGCCCTCTGCTACATCAGAGAAACCATAACGAGTATTTATATCGGCTATAAAGATACCATCATCTGTGAGTTTGTCAGCCATAGAGTTTAAAAAATCTTCTAAAGTTTTTTTATCCATAAAGTTGAGTACATCAAAAATACTTACTATAGCATCAAACTTACCCTTCACTTCTCGTGCATCAATACACTTTGCATCAAGTCCCGCTTCCCTACACTCAGAAACCATAACAGCACTTAAGTCCACACCTCTACACTTTACACCATCACTTATCATACGATGCATAAAGCCACCACGACCACAACCTACATCTAAAAGTGTTTTCACACCCTTTCCATCTAGTTCTGAACGGTAGAGGTCGTAAAGGGCTTCTGTCGCTTCTTCTATACCGAGTAGATGTTCTGCTTTTGCGTAGAGGTCAAGATTTGTCATTATTTACTTATTCTCAGCTTTTATAACTGCATCTATCTTCTCATAGATATCTAAAACTTCATCTTTTTTCGCAATGTATGAGTTTTTGTTTGCGATAAGATAAGTAGAACTTCTCATGATGTCTTGTACCACTTCAAGCCCATTTTGCTTCATTGTAGTACCAGTTTCAACAACATCCACAATCATATCAGCAAGACCGATAAGAGGTGCTAATTCTACTGAACCATTGAGCTTAATAATCTCAACACTTACAGCACGCTCTTCAAAGTAACGCTTTGTGATGTTGACCATCTTAGAAGCTACTTTTAACTCTGGTTTTGTAAGGTCAAGTTTCTCACCCACTTTCATCCCAATAGAGACCTTACAAACACCACGATGCAAGTCAAGAAGACGCACAACATCAAGCCCCTGCTCTTCTAAAGTGTCAAGCCCAACAACACCAATATCTGCTGCTTGATGGTAAACATAAGTCGCAACATCTTGGTTACGAACAAGTAAAAAACGAAAATTTGGAGTATCTAAAATAAGTTTTCTATCATCAAACTTAAAACCATCACCAAAAATAGTCTCAAAAATTTCAAGAGTCTCTTTAGCAATACGACCTTTTGGAAGTGCAACTGTTAGCATTGTAAGCCTTTATATCTTTATAATTTTCGCATTTTAACTAAATAATGCTTATAATCTTTTTCATTCCATCAAAAATCAACTTTTGATTTATATTTGCTTGCGGAAATATCTCTTTGAAAAAGGTAGCATCCCCACCCGTTAAAATGATGGGAAGGTTATGGGAGATAACTTCTCTGTGCAGAGTCTTTAAAAAACCATAACTAATAGCATCTTGAGAATTTTTAGGCAGTGTTTCTAAATCAAGTGAAAAGTTAAAACTATAATCAAGTGCAGGAGAGATATTTTTATAACACGCAGACATTGCACGAACACCAGGGTAGATAAAACCACCCATAAACACGCTATCCTTGACAACATCAACTGTAATAGCACTTCCTGCATCGATAACGATTCCATCTTCAACAGCCATAGAAGCGACAACTCTATCTATGCCCATAGTTGCATAGTATTTATCCATATCTATAAAGGAAGCAAGGTTTATCCAGTTCTCTAAATGTCGTAACTGCTCATTTACTGCACTATTTACAGAGATATAATAGACTTCTTTTGTAATACTCGTAGGATTAAAAGAGTTTACGCTCTCTTTAAAATCTCTTTGCCCATCTAAAAAATGATAAGAAGTATTGCCAATATCACATAGTATCATTACTGAATCTTCCAGCCCGATTCTTTAAATGCAGCCTTGGCTTTAGAACAGAGTGGTGCATCAATGAAAATGATTTTATGCTTAAAGTTATGCTCACAAAAAAGCGTCAACTTTGCATAAATCTCTTCCATCTTATGGACATCTTTCATAAGCACCCTACTCTTTTGACTTATGGCAAAGATAGCCCAAAAGTAACCTCGTGTATCTGTTGCTTTATAAATCTTTATTTTATTTCTTATACCTAACTCTTTTGGAGTTATCTCTTGCATCTTTTTATAAATTTTCCCTTTTTGTCTTAAGGAGTCTACGACCATTTGCATATCGATATTTTTGCCTTTTTTATTTTTATGACATTCTATACCATGGGAGTATAATTTAACTTGAAAGAGCTCTACTCAGTGTTAGGGTAATGTTACAAGAATCTTTTTCAGATTCGGAGTCTTAAGATAACATTTTCTTAAAGAACAGACTAAATAGTCACTGTATAGCTCTTTTTTCCTCAGAACAAAAGGATAGTTTACAGACTCTATAAGTTCTCTATTTTTTATTAAATTTTTAGTGGAACTTTTTATGGTCATTATCTGTAACTTTTGCATCAAATACGCCTCAGCAAGTGCTGGAACTTCAGACTTTTTCTCCTCTAAATGACTTTGTAACACTTGCATACTCTCTAAAAAAAACTTTTCATAAGAGAGTTTTCCCTTGAGTGATGCAAATTTTATAATATTTTGCATCATCTTAGAAAGGGGTGAGATATAGTACTTATCTAAAAGCCCTGCTTTTATCTTCAGTCCATCATCTGAAAGGTACCAGATACCTTTTTTATAAAACTTCTCTTTGGATTTTTGTAAAAGATACTCTGCAAAATCTAACTTCTTGGCATCATAATCAACTTCATACCCAGCAATAAGTGCAGAGATAAAGAAACTATAATCCTCTAATAAACCCTTTTGAGTAGGAGCTAAACCTAAAAGTGTTTGATGATATAACGCTCCCTTGTCAAACATAAGGTCGGTAAGTGCTTGAAGGGTTTTATCTGCCATCTTCGCATACTTCTCATTTATCACCGATGCAGAGTAAAGTGCTTCCACCATTAAGGCATTCCACGCTGTATTTATCTTGGTATCTATAAAAGGGTACTCTTTTGTCTCTCTTACTTTGAGCAATTTTTCTCTTGCATCATTAAAGAAAGAGGGTCTTTTTTCATCCTCTATGTTTATATGCATCTGCTCTTTAAAGTTTGGATAAAACTCAAACTTTGTTTGTCCTATCTCTTCTTTTGTAAAAGTAAAGTATGCACCCTCTTTTTCATGCGTATCAGCATTTGATGCACTATAGTAAAGATTATTTTTTTTATAATGTTTATCTAACATGGCGACTGTCTCTTCTACTACATTTTTATAAAGCTCTTTTTTTGTTTTGAGGTAGGCTCGTACATACGGAGGTATTAACTCTGCTTGTGTGTAAAGCATCTTCTCAAAGTGAGGAATTTCCCAAGCTGCATCAGTGGAGTAACGAAAAAATCCCCCTTCCACTTGGTCATACAAACCTCTAAGAGCCATCATATCTAGCATTTCATAAGTAAAATTCTCTAACTCTTTATCGTGGTTGAGTGCGGCTAAGTCCATCATGAGTGAGAGTTTTGAAGCTTCTGGAAATTTTTTACTCACTCCAAAACCGCTATATATCTCATCATAACTCTCTTTTAAATCTTTTGCTAAAATTTTTGCATTAATCTTCTCTCTTTTTGCACTCTCGAAGAGTTCTCTAGGTTTCTTTTTGAGAGTGGGAAGTTTATGCGTATAAAAATCTTTTGCAAGTTTTGGAACAAGGGTCTCTAATCCCTCAGCATAGGACTCTTTATGGAGTGGAATATAAGAACCTATATAAAAAACCTCTCTTTTTGGCGTGAGAAAAAGAGTCAAAGGCCACCCTCCTCTACGCCCTTTTACTTTAAGGTAAAGTTCTTGATAGAGTGCATCAATCTGAGGCATCTCTTCTCTATCTACTTTAATACTAATGAAGCTTTTATTGAGTAGTTTTGCGAGAGCTTCATTTTTAAAAGACTCTCTTTGCATCACATGGCACCAGTGACATGTAGAGTATCCTATAGAGAGAAATATTGGTTTATCCTCTTTGAGTGCTTCTTGTACACCTCTTCCCCAAGGGTACCAGTTAACAGGATCATTCTTATGTGCTTGTAAATAGGGAGAACTCTCAAACTTGAGTTCATTTGCACTTATAGAGTTACTAAAAAAAAGCTGGATTATTATAAATAAAAGAAATATATTTTTCATACTTTAAGTATATCAAAAAAAAAGAGAGTATTGTTAGCCTAAACTTGAATAGGCTAACAATTTATATACTGAATGAAGTTAGCTTATTTCATCTCTGAAAGAAGTTGAGGGTTGATTACAAGGTTTCTAACACCATGTGCATGCTCTTCTTCAAATTGATTATGCTCAAACCAATCTTTTACAGTTGCAATGTTTACTTTTTCAACCTTTGGTCTTACACTCCATGTCACTTGATATGGTGAAAATGTTTCATTATAACCAGGACCAGTTGTTGAACCCTCATATACTACTGGTGTTCCTGTAGTATTTGGAATATTTTCTGCTTGGTTATGACCTGAGACATTTGAGACTTTATTCAGCTCTGTAAAATCAGCCGCTTTTGCATCATTTACAAGAACATATACTTGAGACTCTACGCGTAGAAGAGGTTGTGTCCCTGCAGTATATCCAACAAGACAGCTTCCTAAACCATGCTCTAGTGTTGCTTTAGGATTACTCGCGTAAACATAATGCACTTCAATAGTATCTCCAGAGTATAATGGGTTATGTTCAGTCTCTATTGAATACTTCGCTAATTCTGCTTCACTCAAAGTACCAGAGTATTGGTATCCTCCGCCAAAGCCTTCTTCATCTCCATTTCCTGCATATTTAGTAAATTCACCACCTTTATGCTCTGCACTTTTATGAAAGTGTATATCACAAAGGTACATATCTTTAGACGCTGGAGCTGTAGTTGTTGCTTTTGTGTTAGAACCTACTTTATTGTCTATATCTCTTGGTGATTGTGCACCCGCATCTTTACCAATAACGCTCTGTGCAAGAAGTGTTCTCTGCTCTTGCATAGCCTTATCTGATCGTTCATTCAGGTTTCCAATAAATTGATCAGCTACTACTGGTGTAATCGCTTCTGATGCATTATTTGTATCAGATGTACCACAACCAGATAGTGCTAGTATTGCTACTAAAGAGATAGTTAAAATTGAGTTACGCATATAAATCCTTGTTTAATAATTACTTATAAGATGACATACTAAGTACCTACTCATAAAGAACACCAACTATCAGAAACATAAAAAAGTGACTAATGCAAGGCGAAAATTTACAGGAGCTACTAGTAGCTTCAAGAATTTTCAACGAAGTCAGTAGTTACTTTTTTATGTTTCCCTACGGGCGATAAGGAGATAGCCCTATTGCGTCGTTAAATTTTTTTGAATTAACCAGTTAGTTCTTCAAAAATCTGCCTAGCACTAGAACTATCTCCTTATCGCTGATAATTGGTGTTCTTTATGAGTAGGTACTTAAAAGTATAATCCCTTATATTTTGGGATTATAATGAATATAAACTTATATATCTATAATTTTTAAGTTTTTAAAGATACGATTTTAAATAAAAAAAAATTCATAAATGTGATTCTTATGTGATATAAATTTTACAAATATATATTATAATAATGGATTAACTTATATAATTAATAGGAGAAAAAAATGATACAACTTGTTTTTATGCTTTTACTCAGTGTTGGTCTTTATGCATCAGTAGATACAACTGCACCCTCACTTGATGAAGCAATAGAAATCTTAAAAAACAGGAACTTAGAGATAAAAGCGGCTACACTTGATGTGAAAAGTGCCAAAGAAGATGGAAAAAAAGTGAATGGAAAAAACTGGGGTAAACTTGATTTCATTCAAGATGTAGCAAGAAGTAATGATGCAGGGAATGTTTTTGGATTTACACTTAGTTCAAGAGAAGCAAGTTTTGGTAACTTTGGATTTTCAGAGTTTGATGCTACTAATCCTAATATATTAGCAGTACAACCTAAAGATTTGAACTACCCTGATGATAGAAACTTCTTTCAAAGTAAACTCAAGTATGAGGTACCTCTTTTTACAGGTTTCGCCCTCAGTAGTTACTCAGACATTATGCAGGAGATGAGCAAACTCAAATCTCTAGATAAAAAGGCACTTATAAGTGAAAAGATTTATGAGCTTAAAAAATCTTACTATAATATGGCACTCTTAAATGATGCGATTACAAATCTCACAAAGATTTTAAATAATATCTCTGTTTTAGAAGATACTACACAGAGCATGATAGAGGTGGGCTATGCAAAACATATTGATTTACTTGAAGTAAAAGCAAAAAAAGGAAATGTAGAGCGATTAGTTGCACAGATGCAATCAAATAAGCAACTCCTTTACCACTACATCAGTTTTTTACTAAACTCAAAGGTAAAAAAAATTACACCCCCTGCATCAGATATGACTATGCCACAACTGAGCGATGCAGAGATTTTAGCGAACAATGTAGATATCCAAAAAGCAGCAACTGGTTTAGAGATTAGAGATAATATGCTCCAAGCACAAGAGGCAAAGTATTACCCAACTCTCGGTGCTTTTGCTGAAGTATCTACGGCTGATGATACTTTTTTAGGAAGTGCAAACAATCACAAAGCTTATACAGTAGGTGCAAGACTCACTTGGAATATCTTTAATGGTCTCTCTGATGCGGCAGATATTGAAAAAGCAAAACTAGAAGAGTTAAAAATGTCTTCTCAAGTAGAACTTGCGAAACATGGAATAGCACTTAAGTTAGCAAAAATTCGTACAGAGATTAAGAGTGCAGATGATGAAATAGCTTCACTACAAAAAGAGCTAGCATTTGCAGATGCGATTTATAAAAACTATGAGGGAAGATACAGAGAGAAGCTCTCTTCTATGAGTGATGTTATCATCAAACAATCAGCACAGATAGAGAAAGTTCTACAATTACAAATGGCAAAAAACAAACGCAATGAGAAAATTTTTGCACTTGAAAAACTAGCAAATAGAGGAGAAAAATAATGAAAAAACTACTTATACTACTAGCACTTGGTGCATCACTAATGGCAGAGACACTTACACTCTCAGGAAGTGTAATCTCAGATAATCAAAAAATGATAACAAGTCGTTTTATGGGCTTTGTAACAAATGTAAATGTAAGTGAAGGAGAGAAGGTAAAGAAAAATCAAATTCTTTACACTATTGACTCTCGTGAGATTGACTCTGCGAAAAGACAGAGTGAGTTAAGTCTACAGATGTATGAGAATCAGTACACAAATGTAAAACTCAATCTCGATAGATACAAAAGACTGCTCAAAAAAGATATGGTTTCTAAGTATGAGGTAGAGAACCTTGAGTTAGCTGCAAAGAACCTTCAAGATATGATGAGCATAGCAAAAGCAAGAGTTGAAGAGGTTGAAAATCAATATAAATATTTGAATGTAAAAGCGCCTAATGATGCAGTGGTTATTGCTAAAAATATTAAAGTAGGTGAGATGGCTATGCCTGGTATGCCTGCCGTGATTCTTTCAGACTTAAGTGATCTTAAAATCAGTGCAGAGATTGCTGAGAATAATCTTGCTCGAATCTCTCATGGAAAAAGAGTAGTTGTAGATATTCCATCACTTAAAGTACATACTATTGGAAAAATTAGCGCGATTATTCCAAACTCAAACCCTATGACACATACCTTTAAGATAAAAGTTTCATTTAAAACAAACAATAAATCTGTCTATCCAGGTATGTATGCAACAGTTAAAATAAAATAAGGAGAGAAATATGACTCAAGAAGAATATCAACCAAGTGATTTCGCTGGAAAACTTGCAAAAACTTTTTTAAAAAATCCACTGACTCTAGTCCTTGGAATCTCTCTTTTTGCTATTGGATACTTAGCCCTTATACTTATGCCAAGAGAAGAGAATCCTCAGATGGTTGTGAGTGGATCGACTGTTATCGTTGCTCTTCCTGGGGCTAGTGCAAAAGAGATAGAGAAAATCATCGTCAAACCACTTGAGCGAAAACTCAAAGAGGTAAAGGGTGTTGAGCATATCTATGGGATGGCTATGGATAATGTAGGTGTTGTGAATGCTGCTTTTTTCATTGGTGAAAAAAAAGAGGATTCTAACCTTAAAGTCTATGACAAAATCATGCAAAATGCAGATATGTTCCCAAAAGGGGCTATGAAACCCATCATTAAACCACTTGATATTGATGTTGATATTCCCATTGTATCTATTGCTTTTTTCTCAAACTCTATGGCAATGACTAAAACAGAGCTTTATGATAAGGTAAAAGAGATACAACACCATATAAATGGTCTTAATAATGTTGCAGTGACAGAGGTAAAAGGTGGACATAAACACCAGTTTAACATAGAAGTAGATATCAATAAACTCTCAGGATATAATCTCTCTATGGGACAAATTATGCAGGCTGTTGAGTCTCTTGCTTATAATGTTCCAGCAACGAAAAATAGAACAAAAGATAACAAAATAGTTATCTTAGGGGTTAAAAATGCTATTGAAGATGCTAAAGATATTGGAAATATTATCGTAGCACAATATATGGGTTCACCAATCTACTTAAATCAGGTTGCAAAAGTAACAAATGCTTATGATATTCAAAACTTTAAATCTGCTTCTATCGCACAAAAAGAGGGAGAAAAATTTTCAAAATTCAAAGATCAAGTAACACTTACAGTTTCAAAATTACAAGGGACTAATGCCGTTATTATTGCAGATGAAGTAAAAAAGGAGTTAGAACGCTACAAAAGTAACCTCAAGAAAAGTGGTATCAGTTTTGTTATCACGCGTAATGATGGCGAGAGAGCGGATGAAGCGGTAAATGAGCTTGTAAAACACTTAGTTATTTCAATCATTATCATCGCTGTTTTACTTATCTTTGTTCTTGGATGGAGAGAGTCTCTTATCGTTACCTTTACAGTTCCAGCTATTTTAGCTATTACTCTTTTTGTAGCCTATCTGAGTGGTCAAACTATCAATAGAATTACGCTCTTTGCATTCTTACTCTCACTTGGACTCCTTGTTGATGCAGCTATCATTGTTATTGAGAATATTCATAGACATTATCATTCTGTTGAATCAGCACATGAGAGTAATGAAGACTTGATGGTTAAAGCAACAGATGAGATAGGCGCACCAACAAATATTGCTACACTTGCAATCATTATGACTATGGTACCGATGGCATTTGTTGGGGGGATGATGGGTCAGTTTATGAAACCTATTCCAGCTAATGTTCCTGTTGCACTTATTGCATCACTCTTTGTGGCATATATTTTTACACCCTACTTAGCACTAAGACTACTCAAACGCCCCGATCATTCAAAAGGAGGTCATTAATGTTTAAAACATTTGAAAAACTTGTTTACAAAGGTATACAGAGTAAAGCACAAAGAACATTTATACTTTTAGGAACACTTATAGCATTAATAGGTTCTATTTTGATGGTTGCACCTACAGAGATGGTTTTAGCAAAAATGCTACCAGGCAAAAATAATGATACTTTTAATATCTATGTAACTCTTGCTAAGGGAAGTTCTATTGAGCAGACACAAGAGGTTACGCAGTGTGTGAGTTCTTATATCACACAAGAGAAAGAGGTTTTAGATACTGAAGTCTTTTTAGGGATGGGGTCGCCTCTTGATTTTGCTGGACTCATCAAAGGAAGTCAATTTAAAAATGCTGAAAATGTAGCAGAGATAGTAGTCAACATTACGAAAAAGCATCATAGAGAGGAACCTTCATACTTTATGGTGCAAAGAATTCGCCCTATTATTCAGTCTAATTGTGAAAAACTTTACCCAGATACAAAAGTAGCATTTGTAGAACCACCTGCAGGTCCTCCAACACTCGCTGCACTTGTTATGGAAGTGTATGGAAACAGTGCTGATGAGATTAGAACTATAGCTTCTGGCGTTGAGAAAGTATTTCACAATACAACGGGTCTTGTAGATATAGATGTGATGGAAGATGAGATATATGAGAGTTTTGAAGTTATTGCCAATAGTACAAAAATTGCGAAATCTGGCGTAGATTTAAAACAGTTAAACAACATTTTATACCTTGCTTTTGAAGGTATGCAGATAGCTGTCAAAAACTCTGATAAATTTAACGACCAGATTCCTATCTTTTTATCACTCTCTCAAAAGTCAAAAAGATTTACTACAAAAGACTTAGAAGCTATAAAAGTAAAACTTGCTTCATTAAAACTAATGAATAAGAGGGGTATGATGATTCCAGTAACTGAGCTTGTAAACATTGTTGCTAAAAAATCAAACCCTATGATTATGACAAAAGATCTGCATCAGATGACAAATATACTTGCTGAAACAGATATGGTTTCTCAGGTCTATCCTCTTATTGAAGCCAAAGGTAAGATCATAAAAGCATTTAGTAAAAAGTATGATGTAGAAGAAGTGGGTCTTTTTAATCTTAAACTTACAAATAAAAAGAGTGGTGCTGTTTATAATCTCATTTGGGATGGGGAGATGAAAGTAACTATTGATACTTTTATAGACCTTGGTGCCGCCTTTATTGCGGCTCTTGTACTCATCTTTTTACTGATGGTTATTTATTATAAAAGTTATACACTGAGTGGCATTATCTTACTTGGTTCATTTCTTTCTATCATTGGGGTAATTGTTGGACACTACATTTGGAATCTCTTTACAGTAGATACATTTTTTCTAACGGCTACTTCCCTCATTGGATTTATTGCACTTATAGGTATTAGTTCTCGTAACTCACTCTTACTTATAGATTTTACAAAATCACTTATGAGAGACAAGGGAATGCATAAGGCAGAAGCTATCGCATATGCAACAGCAACCCGTGCTAAACCAATCTTTTTAACTGCTGTAGCCATTATGCTTGCTTCCCTTCTTTTAGCGAACGATGCAGTATTTGGAGGACTTGGAGTTGCACTTATATTTGGAACAGTTGCAGCAGTTGTTGCATCACTAATAGTGGTACCTGTTCTACTCTATATGTCTGACTTAAACGCACACTTTGATTTTCATGATGTAAGTGCTGTCTCTATAGAAGATCCACTTTAAACATTATACTGACTTATCCACGGATATAGACTTCCTTGGATAAGTACTCTTTCTATCTTATGAAAGAAGTTTAATAAAAAAAGAGGAGAAGGGAAAAGAAGTAGAGAGAAGAACTCTCTACTCTAGGGAGGATTTAGAAAGAAAATTAAACTCTAGCGTAACTTACACTTAAACATGCATCAAGAGCAGCTAACTCTGAAAGAGATTTTTCACATACAGCATTATCAACCAAGATAACAGCCAGTGCTTCTTTTTTCTCGTTTCTTGCTAATGAGAAGTCAGCAATGTTGATTTTATTACTTGCAAGAACAGAACCGATACTTCCAATAACTCCGGGAACATCTGTATTTTTGAACATAATCATATCACCACGGAGTGCAACATCAATATCAAAACCATTAATACTTACTAAACGCTGTACATTATCATCAAAGATAGTAGCAGAGATAGTTGTAGTACCCTCACTTGTAGTAAGTTTAATAGTGATAAGGTTTTTATATACAGTAGAGTCTACAGAAGCCTCTGACTCTATGTTGATACCTTTCTCTTTTGCAACAAACTCAGCATTTACATAGTTAATAGTATCTCCTGAACTCTCACTCATTGCACCAACAGCTACAAAAGTTGAAAGAGATTCAGCATATTCGCCTATCTCACCATGACCAGTTACTTTGATACTGATGATTTGGCTTTTACTCATTTGAGACTCTAAGAAACCAATTTTTTGTCCCATCTCTAAGAATGGTTTTACAAATTTTGGTATTTTTGATTCATCTATTGGTAAATTCATTGCATGTGGATAAGCGATACCTTTTGCCGCTTCCATAGCATTGTTTGCAGCCTGTGTACCGATATTGTACTGAGACTCATAAGTGTTTGCTCCTAAGTGCGGAGAAACAACAATGTTCTCTAAATCAAGTAGTTTATTATTGATAGCAGGCTCTTTACCAAATACATCTATACCAGCAAAACGGATTTTACCAGACTTTAGTCCATCATAGAGCGCATCTTCATTATATAAATCACCACGAGCACAGTTGACTAAGACAACACCATCTTTCATCTTTGCTATCTCTTCTTTACCTATAATACCGATAGTCTCTTTATTTTTCGGTGTATGAATAGTAATAATGTCACAATCTAAAATATCTTGAAAATCTTTTGTATAAGTCATATCTAAATCAGTAACTTTTGATGGGTTGATATATGGGTCAAATGCAGTGATATCCATCTCAAAAGCTTTCGCACGCTTCGCAACACGAGAACCGATATTACCAAAACCAATAACACCTAGTTTTTTTCCTTTCATCTCATAACCATACCACTTCTCACGCTTCCAAACTCTTTGGTTCTTTAAGTGATCGTGAGAGTATGGGAACATTCTCATACATGAAAGCATATGAGCCATAGTAAGTTCAACTGCGGCAATAGTGTTCGCAGTTGGTACATTCATAACGATGATACCCTGCTTTGAACATCCTGGGATATCTACATTATCAACACCAACACCCGCACGAACAACAGCTTTTAAGTTTGTTGCATTTGCTAAAAACAGATCATCAACATCTGTAGAACTTCTTGTTATAGCTACATCAGCTTGTGGTAAAATCTCTTTTTTTAGTTTATCTTTTGGCTCATCTGCTGCCATTATAAAGTTGATGTTTTCATCATCTTCAAGCATTTTAAGACCAGCTGTATGAATATGGTCACACACTACTACTGTATATTTTTGCATTTAATAATCCTCTTTGTATGGCTCTAAATTTGCCACAATTTTATAATTTTTTAACACTTTTAGTAAGTTTTGTAATTTATCAACATTTTGCGAATAAATAAGTAAATCTACACTTTTACTATCTTTCTTAAGGTAATATTTAAGCTTGTGCTGTTTCAGTTCTTCTTTTAGACAAAATAGTTGATAGGGGTCCATAAGTTGTGCTGAGAGTTTATAAGTTATAGTTTTAGTTATTTTTTCATCTAAATCAGTTTTGATATAGACTTCATTTACCGGATAAGAGTAACCTTTTCTTTCCGATTTACTAAATTGGTCTAACCAACTGTTTACTGGTTTCTCTTTTTTAGTCTCTTTAGCTAAAGTCAAAGGTTCAGTATCTAAATAAACCTCTTGCGAGTTAATAGATACTAAAAAAAAGATAATAAAAATAGCCACTCCAACTGCGATGAGTGGAGTTAACCATTTTAATATCTTATGCATTTACAAGTAAGACTTACTTGAATTTGTCTTTTATTAAATCACCTAAAGAGTGTGATTCATTATCATTAATCTCTTCAAGCATAGCTTGATTTTTAATGTAATCTAATTTTTTAACAGATAAACGGATACGGTCACGCTTTGTATCAATATTAGCGATAGCAGCTTCAATCTCTTGACCAGCTTCTAACTCTTCTTTTACAAGTGGAGTTAAATCTTCATCACGAATAAGTGCATCAACACCATCTTCTAAAGATACAAATACACCGAAATCTTTGATATCACGAATAGTACCATTTACAACACTGTTCACTTTGTGAGTCGTTGCAAACTTATCTATTGGTGACTCTAAAAGAGTTTTACGGTTTAAAGAGATTTTTTGATCTTCTGAATTAATTTTAGCGATTTTCACTTCAACTTCTTCACCAGATTTTAAAACATCTTTTGCTTTTGTGTTCTTGTCCCAAGAGATATCTTGGTTATGTAAAAGACCCTCAACACCGTCAATACGAACAAACGCACCAAAGTCAGTTAAAGAAGTGATAGTACCAGTTACAACATCACCTTCATTATAGTTCTTTAAAAACTCATCAAATGGTTTTGGTAAAAGACGCTTTAATGAAACGCGTAATTTATGAGTGTTAGAGTTAATTTCAATAACTTCAACATCAATCTCTTCACCAACAGTTAAATAATCGTTAGGATTTTTAACATTTTTGTTCCAAGAAATTTCTGAGATATGTAAGAAACCTTCAATATCATTACCAAGGTCAACAAATACACCATAATTTTCAATATTTGAAACAGTTACAGTAATAGTATCACCTTCATCTAGTTCAGACTCAACTTCAGCCCATGGATCTGGTAGAACTGCTTTAATCGAAAGAGATAGATGACGCTTATCTTTATCATAAGAGATAGCTTTAACTGTTACAGTATCACCCTCTTCGTAGAGTTTTGATGGATTCACTGGTCCCTTATAAGAGATTTCATTATAGTGAACAAGACCATCAACACCACCAACATCAACAAACATACCGTATGAAGTAATTTTTTTGATAGTACCTTCAACAACAACATCTTCTGCCATTAGTTGATCAATAATCTCTTTTTTCTTCTTACGCTCTTCATTGAAAAGTTTTCTACGAGAAACAATAATAGAATTCTCTGCTGCATCAACTTTCACAACTTGTGCTTTGATTTTACGACCAACAACTTCATCAGTATCTTTGAAGGCTGCTAATGAACGAGGCATAAAGAAAGAAACTGCATCAGCTTCTACTACATAACCACCACGGTTTTTCTTAGTAATGATACCTTCAATGATTGTATCTTCAAAGTCATCTTTGTGTGCATCGATAAACTCAATAGTTTTCTCTTGCTCAAGAACTTTCTTATAAGAAATCTTTGGACGCTCATTATAGTAACCCATTTGCATTACTTTAATCTTATCACCTGTGTTAAACTTTAATTCGCCATTTTCATCACGAATTTCATCAAGGCTTAAAATACCTTCTAGCTTATCACCAACACCTACTAATGCTTTGTTATCATCCATTTGGATCTCAACAATCTCACCTTCTACAATACGACTTGTCTCTTGTTTCTTTTCACTCTCTGCAAACATTGCTGCAAAATTTTCTTCATCTAATAATTCGTTATCGAACGCCATTACCTATCCTCTGTTACATAAAAATTGTCGTGATTATATCTAAAAAATAATGAAAATGCTATTAAATTAGCTAAAAAGAGGAAAGTGTTAGTAAGTTATACTTGATTAACACTTTTTTTGATTGAATTGACTACATTTTGGATAATCCAATCGGGAGTAGATGCCCCAGCACTGATGCCACAAAAATTTTTATTTTTAAACCAAAACTCTTCTATTTCCGTTTCATCTTCAATATGATAACTATCATTGCAGTTTTCTTGTGCAATATTAAAAAGTTGTTTTGTATTTGATGAATTTTTTCCACCTATTACTATCATAACATCTGCCCCTTTAGCTATCTTACGCACTGCATCTTGGTTCTCAAATGTAGCATTACATATAGTATTAAAAACACGAACCTCTTTATGCCTAGGAATAAGATAGTTTGCAATTGCCATATAATCCTCAACTTTTCGTGTTGTCTGAGCAATTAATGCAATATGTTCCTTTAGTTTAAGGTTTTCAAGTTCAGAGGCATCTGTGATAACCTTAGCACCATCTGCAGCATACGACTTTACACCTCTTATCTCAGGATGTGCTTCATCGCCAAAAATAAGAACATCATATCCTGCCTCGCTCATCTCTTGAGCAATTTCTTGAGGTTTTGTCACAAAAGGACAGGTTGCATCAACAACATCAATTCCTCTTTTATGCAGTTCGGCGAGTTCTTCTTTCACAATACCATGTGTTCTAACAATCGCTTTTTCACCCTTTTTAAAACTTCTAAAGTCATCAACTAAACCAACTTTAAAATCTTTATCGAGTCGTGCTATCTCTTTAGAGTTATGAATGAGAGGACCATAAGTCGCTGCATTTGTATTCTCTTCTGCTATTTTAATAGCACGCTTTACACCAAAACAAAATCCATAATTTTCAGCAAGTTCTATTTTCATTATTTTATAAACTCTATTGTAGTTATTTTTTCTAAAAGTTCAAAGAAGTTAGGAAATGATGTGTTGATACAATCTAAGTCACTCACTTCCATACCACATCTTAGTCCAGCGATAATAAAACTCATAGCAATTCTATGATCTCCATCACTATCTACTTTTGATGCACTTAACTCACCACCTACTATTTTATAACCATCTTTATACTCATGCACTTCTAAACCACAAGAGCGAAGTCCTTCAACAACTGTCGAAATTCTATCAGACTCTTTTACACGAAGTTCCTCAGCATTTTTCACTAAAGATTCACCTTGTGCAGTTGCCATAGCTATACTCAAAGCAGGTAGTTCATCAATCAACCATGAGATATTCTCTTCTACTGTTACTCCATGAAGTGGTGCATATTTTACACTTATATTTCCAATCGGTTCATATTTATTATCTGTAATCTCATAGGAAATATCAGCACCCATATGCTCTAAAACTTTAAATGCTTCTATTCTTGTAGAGTTAAGTGTTACACCCTCAAGAACTATAGAAGCATTTGGAGTGATAGCCGCAGCCACTGCAAAAAAGAATGCAGATGAGGGATCTGCTGGAACTCGAATAGTTAAAGGAGAGAGTAGTTTTTTCATAGGAGTGATAGTAGTTTGCAAACCATCCACTGCTATGTCTGCACCCATACCTTTTAACATTCTCTCTGTATGATCACGAGAAAGCTCTGGTTCAGAGTATGTACAAACACCATCTGCACGCAAAGCTGCTAAAATCATACAAGACTTAACCTGTGCCGATGCAATCTTACTCTCATAATTAAATGACTTTAGTGATGATCCACGAATACTTAGAGGAGCGAAATCACCATCTTCACGCCCATCAAGTTTTGCACCTATATTTAACAGAGGAGTAGTTACCCGTTTCATTGGACGAGAACGAAGATACTTATCACCTGTTAAAACAAAGTGACCATTTGCAGAGCTTAAGAGTCCACAAAAGAGTCTCATACCTGTTCCAGAGTTACCACAATCAAGAACTTCAAAACTCTCTTGTATTCCATTTGAAGATATTTTTATAATCTCCCCATCATCTTCCACTGTAGCACCGAGATTTTTCACAATCTCTAAAGAGTTCATAGTATCTTCTGCTCGAAGAAAGTTCTCAATTCTACTCTCTCCATCTGCTAGCATAGCAAACATCACACTTCTATGCGAGATAGATTTATCAGGTGCAATTTCGCTTATACTTAAAGAAAACTCTTTAGCTGGTGCTATTTTTACTTGACTCATCTCAGACCAATTCCTAGCTCACTATTTAATTTTTCAAGTATCGTGTCCATCGCGGAAGTAATATCCTCTTCTTCGAGTGTTTTTTCATTAGACTGTAGTACAAAACGAATACTCAGACTCATATTCTCACCTAAAGATGCATCACTATACTTATCTACAGGATAAAAACGGATTAACTCTGCAATAGAACAAGAGTCTATAGCTCTTTTTACCTTCTCATAGCTCATACTTCTTGGCATAATAAGACTTAGGTCTCTAAAAGATGCTTGATACTTAGATGTTTTATTTGCGATTTTGAGTCCATGAGGAATTTTTGAAAAATCAAGTTCACAAACAAAGGTCACATCTAAATCATACTCTTTCTCAACATTAGGATGCACACGAAATAGCTCACCAATAACTTC
Source organism: Sulfurimonas sp. (assembly GCA_027071075.1). Lineage (GTDB taxonomy): Bacteria > Campylobacterota > Campylobacteria > Campylobacterales > Sulfurimonadaceae > Sulfurimonas. The sequence continues at coordinate 31,479 of JALSUU010000079.1, forward strand.
ACCAGATGCTAAAACCTCTGCTGATTGATACTCATGTGAAAGCGTATGCGAAGTTTTCTTTTCACGAAGTTCCACTGCACCAATAATATCTGAAATCTTTTGAACAAAAGAAGCAAAATCAATTTTAGCAGGTTTTCCAGCATTCCCAAGAGTTTCACTCTCTTTTTCCCCACTAAAAAGCATTGCCATATTGTATGACTCTTCTCGTTTACTCGTAAAAACCGAACCGATTTCAAAAAGTCTCACCGAAGAGAAACCATTTTTGACATTCAGTGATGCTGCTTTGAGTAGACCTGTTAAAAGTGTTGGGCGTAGAGTATCTAGCGTTTGAACAATAGGATTTAAAAGTTCTAAAGACTCTTGTGTTGTTTCAAAACCATACTTTGTAAGTGTTTTTTTCTCATCAAATACAAAATGTACAGATTCAAAAAAACCACTTTGCGCAGCACGGTGTCTAAAAGTAGAGCGTTTTTTATACTCAAAATAGTTATCTTCTAAACGATTATCTTCAGTTAAAACAAATGGTTTTGATGGAATATTATCGATGCCAACCATTCTTACTATCTCTTCAACAATATCTTGTTTATTCACAATGTCATGACGGAACTGAGGCACAGTTATAACAAACTTATCTGTTGAAGATTTGGATGTATCAAAACCAAGGTTTTTGAGGATATTTGCTACTAAAACTTTATCAATTTTTGCACCAATTATTTCATCAATCTCCTGTTTTGTAACAATTACTATCTTCTCTTTATGTGTATTGATATGCTCTATTTTTCCACCATAAGTTGTTGAGTGAGAGTTTGCTGCGATGAGATCAACACAAAATGCAATTCCAGAATCTAATTCTGGCTCACTCCCACGAGATGTCTTGTAAAACATTGGACCAGACTCTATTTTAGACTCTGACATCTTTTTACTGATAACATCAGGTGGAATATAACTCGCTTCTAAAAGAACCGTTCCATTTTCATTATGTGCCTTGGAAGCATCTTTTTGAATGATACCAACAATAGAAGCTGTCTCTTTCCCTTTGATGCAAGCATAACCATTCTCATCTTCACTGAGAACAACCTTTGCCATCTTTTGCCCATCTTCACAGAAAAAGTTATGCTTATAAGCACGCAGTATAACGCCTGTACTCTGTGTTACATACAGAAGCATAGCCTCAACATCACACTCACGACTCTCTTCAATTTGCGCTAATCTCAATTTTACAAGAAGAGGTATATTTAAATCTTGTAAATCTAAAGCCTTATAAGTGAGGTTTACATTCAGATCTTTTTCATGACTTAAGGAGAGAATTCTTCCAACGCCACGCTTTTCATCATTATCAGATATTGTGTACTCTTTGATAGGTCTGTCATATGCAGCACTTAAATCACGAGCAACACCTCTAATACTTAAGCAATCTCCACGATTTGCAGTAAGTTCGATTTCTATTAAATCATCATTAAAGAGTGGATTTGTAGATACTTCATCCCCAACTTTAAAACTTCCCATACTCTCATCAAGTTCAAGAATCCCTTTTCCAAGATCAGGAAGACCAAGTTCTGAAGCAGAACATATCATACCATCCGAATCAACATCACGCAGTTTTACAGGCTTAATAACTAAACCACCTGGCATCTCAGCACCAAGAACTGCTACAACAACATTAAGTCCTGCACGCACATTAGAAGCACCACATACTATCTGTCTGATTGATGAGCCAATATCTACTTGACATATATTGAGTTTATCAGCATTTGGATGTTTTTCACACTCTAAAACTTTACCAAAAACTATTTTATGAGGTACTCTATATTCGTGTATTCTATCAACTTCTAAACCAATACTATTAAAAGTTTTTGCAATATCTTCAGTAGTTATTCCACTCAGGTCTATCCACTCTTCTAACCAAGATCTTGTAACTATCATTGAAATTGCTCCAGTAATTTAATATCGCCTTCAAAAAGGGAACGAAGGTCTCCTATCTGATGAATAAGCATTGCAAAACGCTCAACGCCAAGACCAAAAGCGTATCCACTTACATCTTTATAGTTAACAGCTTCAAAAACATTAGGATCGACTATACCACATCCTAAGACTTCTAACCAACCTGTTTGAGAACATACACGACACCCCTCACCCTTACAAAAAACACAAGAGATATCTACCTCTGCAGATGGTTCTGTAAAAGGGAAAAATGATGGACGAAAACGCACTTCAACATCTCCAAACATATACTTTAAAAAATCTTCTAAGATAAACTTCAAGTTTGCAAAAGAGACTGTTCCCTCTTTGTCCACTAAAAGACCCTCTACCTGATGAAACATAGGAGTATGTGTTAAATCATAATCACGACGGAACACTGCACCAGGAGCTATCATACGGATAGGTGGTTTTGAGTTCATCATTGTACGAATTTGTACAGGTGATGTATGCGTTCTTAACATCATCTCATCTTTAAAGTAAAATGTATCTTGCATATCACGAGCGGGATGGTATTTTGGAAGGTTCAAGGCTTCAAAGTTATTAAAGTCATCTTCAACAATTTGACCCGTTTTTACTGCAAAGTTCATAGATGAAAAGTACTCTACAATTCTATCCATAGTCTCCATAACAGGATGCAAAGCACCTGCTTGTGAGTCTGTACTGAACATAGAGACATCAATAGCTTCTGCTTTCATAGCAGCCTTAAGTGCTTCCGTTTCAAGTACTATTTTCTTTGCTGTGAACTCATTCATCAATGCTGATTTATGAGTGTTTAACTCTTTTGCTATTTTTGATTTTTGCTCATTTGGAGCAGACTTCATTTTTACAAATTCAGCGGCTAATACACCTTTTTTACCAAATACTGCAATGCGAATCTCTTCTAAAGTTTCCACATCTTTTGCATCGTTTATTTTATCGTACCACTCTTTCAATTATAGAGTCTCCATACATATATAAATTTTGATATGGATTATATTCAAATATAGCTAATAAATAGCTTCATTTACAAATTTATATGCTACAATTACCCAAAAATAAGGAAAATAACATGTGTCTATTTTGTAAAATTGTAAATAAAGAAATCCCATCAAATGTAATCGCTGAAAATGATAATTTTTTAGCATTTCACGATATTAACCCGAAGGCACCTGTGCATATTTTAGCTATCCCTAAAGTGCATGTAGATAGTTTTAATGAAGTTTCACCTGAGACTATGGCTGGGCTTACTACTTTTATTCAAGATATAGCCAAAGAGGTTAAAATTGATAAAAGTGGTTATAGAGTTATCACAAATATTGGTGATAATGGTGGTCAAGAGGTGAAACATCTCCACTGGCATATCTTAGGCGGAGCAAAACTCGCATGGGGACACTTTAGCGATTCAAATCCTAAAGATAACTTCTAGAAAAAGCGCTTCGCTTTTTCACCCCAATCACTCTCTCCTATATTTAAACTATACTCGTAGGCCATTATTCCCACTATTGTTACTGCTGTTAAAATAAGTGTCATCTCAAACATATTGTATATCCTTGTCAAAGTATTAAGAATATTGTAGGAAAACTAATAAGAAAGTGTTAAAAATATTGCAAAATGCAATGGATTTGAAGTAATTTCTAAAAAAGTAGCCTTATTGTATACTTTTTTAGAAAATATATTTAAAAAAAGATTAACTTGGACAGGCTTCTATTTCACCCATATCTATCTGAGATCCACCACCTGAAATCATCTTCTCATTTTCACGAATAAGTTTTCCATTATGTGTAATAGAGTAAGATATAGCTGTAGTGTCACGAATAGTGTTAATAGTTGAACAGTATGTTTCCACTGAAGCCATCACCCAACGAGCAGCAGTAGTATCATCTGCATCAGAATTAAAACTATATGTAAGGTGAAGGGTATCAAACTTTGCAGGATGTGGCTCTGCACGCTTTACTTCACCATCTACTACTAAATTAGTAACAGTTTTACCCTGATTTTTTGGTATAAGAATTAAATCTGACGCACTACAAGTGATTATTCCAGATAAAAAGTACTCTATTGGAGAGATAGTTGGGCAATCAATAATAAAACTACTTTTTGCAGTTTTTGCTTCAAATTTCATAGCATCTTTATGTGTTACAGTTATTTTCATCTATTTTTTTCCTTTTAAATAATTTTTAAAATACGCAAGCTGTTCTTCTGTACGCTTAG
>JALSUU010000080.1 GCA_027071075.1 Sulfurimonas sp.
GTACAAATTTTTAACACTCGACACTGCTCTTTAAACTTTTTTTCCATGACAATATCATTTATATGTGGAGCAATAAAGACAAAATTTTCAGAGATACAGACTACTATTTTTCTTGCAATAACCAATGCGTTTTCCTCTTTTAAGCGGTTTCTATCCCCAGCGTGGAGTAAAATAGCCTCTTTTTTTAGGAGTATATCTATCATTTTAATAGTTGAGAGTCTGTTGTTATAACTTTTAAAATAGTATAGTTTTTTAATTTTTTGATAAGGCTCTTCTTTAAAAAGGCTATCGGATTCCTCTTGAAGGTAGGTGAAACTTTTAGCTATGCCCTCTTTAAAGTTGTCCATTAAAAAGTTGGAAATATTTTGGCGAAAAAGATTACGTTTATAGGTAGTGTCAGCATTTGAGCTATCTTCAAAGTAGTGAAAACTGTTTACATGTAGATACTTATATAAGGCACTTCTCTCTACATGTAAAAGAGGACGAATCAGCATAAAGTTTTCACGTTGTTCAATCTCTTGCATACCTAACATTTGAGAAAGTGAAGAGCCTTTTGAAAATTGCATTAAAAACCATTCAAGTTTATCGTTGAGTTGATGGGCTGTTAGGAGTGAAGTGTAATTGTGTTGTTTGATGAGTGTATTAAAAAAATCGTAGCGAACTTCTCGCGCTTGCATCTCCATATTAGCATTACTAAGTTCAACATCAAGACTATGGCAGGTGAGGTGGTGCTTTTTAGCTAGCTTTTGAGCATAAATAAATTCCTCTTTTGCTTCATCTCGAAGATTGTAGTGAACAATGGCTATATCAAACTTTATGTGATGTTCAAGCAGAAGATAAAAGAGTGCGCTTGAATCTACTCCTGCTGAAAAAGCAAGGAGATTTTTAGAGGATTTTAAACGAGAAAGTGTCTCATTTTTAATCATCAGCTAAAAGTGTAGCGGTTAAAATATCACCTGCAATATCAGTAATTTTGGCTTTGTAAATTTTTCCAAAAATAAGCTCTTTATCACTTTCATTATCATTAATATATATTTCACCATCAATTTCAGGTGCCCAAGTGAGTGCTTTTGCGCTAAGAAGATATTCGTGTTCTTCACTCTCTTTATCAATGACAACTTCGATAGTTTTTCCAATAAGAGCATTAAGTGAAGAGAGACGTGAATTATCACACAGTGTAGCAAGTGTCTCTACTCGTTGCTCTTTTACTTCATCAGAGATTTTATTCTCCATTTCAAAAGCGGTGGTCTCTTCTTCATCAGAGTATGAAAATACATTCACTCTATCAAAACCAAACTCTTCTACAAAGGTACACATCTCTTCAAACATTGCTTCGCTCTCATTAGGATGACCTACAATAAAACTTGTTCGTACAAATGAGTTAGGAAGTGCGCGCATGTAGTTGAGTTGTTCTAAGGTTTTATCTTTACCAAAACCACGTTTCATCATTTTTAGCATCTCATCATTGATGTGTTGAATTGGCATATCAAAGTAGTTATGAAAGAGAGTGGAGTCACCTATCTCTTTAAGTAGTTTCATTGAGGTCGTTGATGGGTAAAGATATAAGATACGTGCACTTTTTACACCATCAATAAGTTCTACTCTTTTAATAAGATGAATAAGTCCATCTTTAATATCTTTATCACGAAGGTATGAGCTTGAATCTTGAGAGATAAAGCTAAAGTCATAATAACCTCGCTTAACTAAAGATTCTACCTCCTCTACAATAGAATCAAGCGAGCGAGAATTTAAGCGACCTTTAAAAGATGGAATAGCACAAAATGAGCAGTTTTGGTTACACCCTTCTGAAAGCTTAATATAAGCATGATAACTAGAACCTGTAACCACACGTTCAGCTCCATCTATAAGATAGACCTCTTCAGAGAAACGACTCTTCTTTTGAGCTAATAGTTCATCAATTTTATCATAATCACCCACACCTGTAAAGATATCAACTTCAGGGATAGAGGTCTGTAAATCATCTTTATAACGCTCACTTAAACATCCTGCCATTACTAAAAGAGAGTCCTCTTTACGTGCACTATCAAGATTTAACACAGTGTTAATTGATTCTTCTTTAGCTGCGTCAATAAATCCACAAGTATTTACGATAATAACATCTGCATTGTCTGCATTGTCTGTAAGTTCAAAGGCTTGGAGTTTACCTAGCATAACCTCGGTATCTACTAAATTTTTAGAACAGCCTAGAGAGACGATATGGAGTTGATTTTTCATACTATAATTACCTTACGGGCACCTCTAAAAACCCTAGTATCATTCAGCATTACATAGAAGTACACAATCAAGGCGACCTTTTGAAGCCCTAGCCATAGCTAAGGCGAGAAAGGACAACGCGGAGTGTGTGCTTCTATGTAATGCCCGAGGGGAGGGATTAAAAAAGCGATATTGTACAAAACTTTTTATCGCCATAGCTTTGGCTATGACTCAAAAAAGCTTTTGCGCAATCTCATCTTTTTTTCTTCCCTCTGAATGATATTAGGGTTTTTAGAGATGCCCTAATTTAAAAGTGCAATTATAGCTAAGTTTTATAAGAAGAAAAAAGTAGAATTAAATTAATCTTCAATAAAAGGATAAAGTTGATTATTTGTCTCTATTAGTTTACGTGCTAAAGATTTCATAAGGTTTTTATATACAGTGGCAAAGGCAGTTGGATTGCTACATGTTTCTATCTCTGCAAGTTCCATAACTAAGATAAAGGCATCTTCTGAAGAGACGCTCGCTTGCGCAGTTCGTCCCTCATCTAAAATTGGTCCTAATTCTCCAAAAACCTGACCATCATAAAGTGTAGTAAGTTTTGTATAGTGTGAATCATTGTGGGCACTCTCAGAGTAGCCTGAAATATCAACGGTTCCATTAATGATATAGTATATTTCATGCCCCGTAGAGTGTTGCTCAAAAATTGTATCATTTTTCTTTAAACGCAAAAAACTTACATTTCGAGTAACGGCAACAATCTCTTCTTCTTTCATCCCTTGAAAAAAGTGAATACGGTTTTTAATAGTAACCAGCATACTTTGTGCTTTTGAAAGTTTAGTTCTATCATAAACACGTTCTTTTTTTGTTTTTTTACTTAAAAGCTCTTCTAGTCGGTCATATTTCATAATAAC
>JALSUU010000081.1 GCA_027071075.1 Sulfurimonas sp.
GAGATACTATATCAATCATTAAAAGGGTGGTTTATTATTGGTTTTGTTGCACTTTTCTTTTATGATGCAGATAATTTTAGTCTCATCGCATTGGTTATCTCTGCACTTATAGTCGTAGTTGTTGACTTTATCGTTAAAGTAGAAAGAGAATAATATAGGATAGATGCATTATTTTATTACGCTTTAATCCCTCTTTTGTTAACTTTTCACTATAATTCCTCACAAATATAATATAACATAAATAGGTAAATTCATGATTGACTTAAAATATCTCCAAAAAAACTTTGATGAAGCAAGTGCTAAACTTGTAAAAAAAGGTGTTGATGAAGCAACACTTGAGAACTTAAAAGAGCTTTTTGCAACGCTTAAAAGTGCTAATGCCACACTAGAAGAGGCTAAAGCAGAACAAAACCGAATGTCTAAACTTTTTGGTGAGTACATGCGAGAGAAAAAAGATGTTACGGAACTAAAAGCTCAAGTTGACGCAAAAAAAGAGGAGATAGTAGGGCTTCAAGCTGTAGCACGTGAAGCACAAGAGGCTTTAGAACATGTTGCTCTTGCGATGCCAAACTTTCCTGATGACTCTGTACCTATGGGTGCTGATGAGGAGGATAATATAGAGCTTAAAAAAGTGCTAGAGCCTCGTAAGTTTGACTTTGAACCCAAAGAGCATTGGGCATTGGCAGAGGTCAATGGTTGGATAGAGTTTGAACGAGGGGTAAAACTGGCAAAAAGTCGTTTTGCTGTACTTCGTGGAGAGGCAGCTAGAATGGAGAGAGCTTTAATAAACTTCTTTTTAGATGTCAACCGAGAAAAAGGGTTTGAAGAGGTTTGTGTTCCATTTATTAATAATGGTGCGATGTTACAAGGAACAGGGCAACTTCCTAAGTTTGAAGATGACCTCTTTAAGATTGATGATGAAGATTTGTATCTGATTCCAACGGCAGAAGTACCACTTACTAACCTCTACAATGATGAGATTTTAACACAGAAAGAGTTACCAATTTTGCTTACAGGTTACACTCCATGTTTTAGAAAAGAGGCAGGGAGTGCAGGGCGTGACACTCGTGGTATGATACGTCAACATCAGTTCGACAAAGTGGAGATGGTCGCCATTACAACTCCAGAACAGAGTGAAGAGATATTTAAGATGATGGTAGAGAATGCTTCTGACATCTTAACGCAACTTGGGCTTCCTCATAGAGTGGTTGAGCTTTGTGGTGGAGACCTTGGATTCTCTGCTGCAACGACCATAGACCTTGAAGTTTGGCTTCCAGGGCAAGATAAGTACCGAGAGATTTCATCTATCTCAAATACACGAGATTTCCAAGCACGAAGAGCGAAGATTCGTTATAAAGATGGTAAGAAAAATGTCTTGGTCAATACTTTGAATGGTTCAGCTTTAGCAGTAGGTCGAACGCTTGTTGCAATTATGGAGAATTATCAAAATGAAGATGGAACCATAGAGATTCCAGAGGTTCTAAAGAAATATATGTAAGATATAAATGCCTCTAATTTGAGGCATTAACATCTAGTGTTACAATATACTCAGCTAACTCTTCAATATCACTATCTGAGAGTGTACCCACTTGAAGTTTCATAATGTTCCCTAGACCATACTGGTCTAATTCACCATTTTTATAAGCTGTTAACTCTTTAACCGTTTCATTTACCTCTTGTCCACCAATAAGTTTAGATTTATTGAGTGCTTCCTTCTCTCCACTTTCCCCATGACAACCTGCACAATTTTTGTAAAGTTCAATCGTATCTGCAAAAGTAAAGAGTGTACTTGCCATAATTATGAATAGTAATAAATATTTTTTCATGAAAAACTCCTAAATCTGTTAACTATATAATAGTATACTCTTTTTGTATAAAAATTGTGAAACAAAATGAGTTCATTTTTAATTTCTCTTAGTTATGCTATAATGTTCAAAATAAATTCTAACAATGGAGATTTTAGTATGTTCAAAAAAATAGCATTGACTACACTTTGTATGTCAACTTTACTACTTGCTGAGAGTGGAGTAGGCTTAAATATAAATGAGAAAGATTTGGAGATAGATGGAGTTATTGATTCACGAAATTTAGCAGCACTTCAAACAAGTAGTACGGTTTATCAAGCAGATGTCAATTTTTTATATGATGACGAGAATGCCAAAATGATTGGTGCTGGTCTTGTGGCAACAAACAAAGTAGAAGCATTAGAGGGAGTTGAAGTATCTCTTGGAGCTAAGTTTATTTGGGCAGAAATTGGAAACAATGGTGCGACAAACTTTAATTTTGCTGCAGTACCACTTATGGCAAAAGTTCGGTATACTCTTCCTCCACTTATGTACAATATCCCTCCTGTCTCATTTGAGGGACGATACCTTTATGCACCTAAAGTTTTAGCTTTTGGTAGTTCTACAGAGTATAATGAGTTTAGAGTTAGTGGCGAAGTAGAAGTGATTGAAAATGTAGGTATCTATGTAGGGTACAGAAACATTACAACACGAGATTCAGACATAACAAATAATCTTTTTAATACAGGATTCTATGCTGGATTAAAGTTTACCTATTAAGTAAGGGGGAGAAAGCAAAGGTAAAACTTTGCCTCCTTTAGGGTAGTGGTAGAAGAAAAACTATTCTACCGTTACAGACTTCGCCAAGTTCTTAGGCATATCTACATCGTTTCCTAATCTTATAGAAATTTCCAATGCAAGAAGTTGGGTAATCACCATCATTTCAAAAAATTCTAACATTGCATGACCATCATACTTAGTCTTAATAAAGTCATCAGAGAGTTCAAAATACTCAGGTGAAATGGCTAACACTGTAGCATCTCTTGCACACAGCTCTTCTACATTTGATTTAATTTTATCATAATGTACATTTTTTGGCATAAGTGCAACAGTAAAGAGTTCAGCATCGGCAAGGGCAATTGGTCCATGTTTCATCTCTCCTGCTGGGTAACCCTCTGCATGTAGGTATGAAATCTCTTTGAGTTTTAAAGCACCTTCTAATGCAAGAGGGAAAAAGAGGTCTCGACCAATAAAGAAGAACCCATGACCATGAAGATAACGTTTAGAGAGACGGGTTAGTTTAGAATGAAGTTTGTCATCAACCAGTAGAGATTTTGGAG
>JALSUU010000082.1 GCA_027071075.1 Sulfurimonas sp.
TCTTGCACATTTCCTCCATCATTCTTTCCCTCACAGTTATTGAGTAACAATATAATTCCAAAAAAAAGCATCAACTTGACTATATATTTCATTATCTCCCCTTCGTAAAATAGTATCTTATAAAAATGATACCATAATTTTTGTCATAATCAAAATAGCTAAGAAAAGTGTAAGGCATCTACCAAAGACTCTTGAGAATATCTATCTACATCCATTTTACTTTATCAAAAGATTCATAAAACTTTTCATCCCCAAAGTACTGTCGCATAGGGTCACGAAGTGCATAAAAAAAGTAACGCATTCACCCTATGAGTGGGTAGTTTATAAGAAGTTGGTTCTCTCTTTGAATAAATCTATCATAGATAAACAGAACAATTGATACAACTACAAAAAGAACCAAAGATGCGTTTAATAAGAATATCAGCATGAATTTTCATACTAGTTTTTCTCCCCAAAAATCAATCTATCAAGTGAAAACTTTCCAGCACCTTGAGTCAAAAGAACGAGTAAAAAGATGATGTAGTATAGTGGCATCTCAAATCCATTTTGTAGCGTCACAATAGTCCCCATAACCTGTGTGCCATTTATCCAAGGGTCTACTACTTCACTACCCGCTTGCACCATTGCGAAACCATTGACACCATGAACAGTTGCAATCGCTACTAACATAATCACGATAAGTGGTATAGATATAGCACGCGTTAAAAGTCCTAAAGTCAAAAGAACCACTCCACCTACTTCTGTACTTGCTGCCATATACGCATTCAGCGTTGGAAAAGGAATTCCCATAGAACCAAACCACATCGCAACAGAATCAATATCTGCCCACTTCATCATCGCAGGAGCATAAAAACTATATGCCACTATCAAGCGAACAGCAAGCAAACTCACCGATTTTCCATACTCACTTAAACGCGTAAACTCTTTATATATATCTTTGACACACATAACAAACTCCTCTATTTTTTTAATTTTTAGATTGTATCGCTTCTGTGTGTAGTTTTTGTGTAACTGACTGAGTAGTACAACTATTATGAAATTTAAGCAATTTTGACTCTTAGCTTAGTTTTAATTTACCGTGAATATAAGCAATCTTTAGGCTTCAATTTGATACTATTTTCTTAATAAGGATTTTGAATGCAAATTACTCATACGAAAATTGGTAATCTTTTAACTATAGATATCACTGAACATATAACGGGGATTCAGGAAGTTAGTGCTATTAGAACAGTTATACAAGAAAACAATGGATTTGATACTATAAAACTCAATATTGTGGATGCATTTGTTATTCCATCGGCACTCATAGGGTATCTGATGAAATTGACTAATATTGACAAAAAAAATATTTCTATCATTGCGCATCAAAAAGAACTAAATCAATTACTAATTGATCTTGAGCTTGATCAACTTTTTAGATTAAACCGAGGATAAGATGAGTACATTTACTAAAAAAACTTCAATCAGTATGAAGATTCATATTCCTCTCGTAGCTTCTATGGTTTTAGGCTTTGTTATGGTGGTTTTTATCGCTACTAGCAGTACAGACAAGGTAGAAGAGAATATCTATCAACAAGAGACTCTATCTATACAAAACTATATAGATGAAGCATTAAAAGAGAAATACTCTGTTGGTCTTACAAATGCAATTATGCTCTCAAAAAATGAAGTGCTTCTTGAGTCTTTAGCAGAAAACAACAAAGCAATGGCACTCACAGAAGCAAAAAAGATTGTGAAAGCCTTTAAAGATGGCACAAAATTTAAAAATGTCAAAATTCACATCCATGATAAAAATGTTCACAGTTTTTTAAGAGTTTGGAAACCAACAAAAAATGGTGATGATCTTAGTGGGTTTAGAGCTACTATTTTAGAGGTAAAAAGAACTCAAAAACCTCTTGTAGCTATAGAGGTTGGAAGAGCAGGTCCTACTATTAGAGGTTTATCTCCAATGATAAAAGATGGTAGTTATATTGGTTCAGTAGAGTTTATGCAAGGTTTTAACTCTATAGTTAAAGACACAAAAAAAACTATCAACTCCTCAACTCTTGTGCTCTTAAACAAAGATGCAGAATCAATTGCATCCCTTTACAAAGGTGCAAACCAAACAAGAGTGGCAGGTTTACTTGTAGCACAAAAAGATGCAACAATTGATAAAAGATTTGTACAAGAGTTAGCTGGAAAATCATTACAAGATATTAAAAATGGTATTGTAATCGAAAACTACTTTGTGCGTTCAATCCCTATGAAGGATTTTAAAGGAAATGTTATAGGAGAGATAGTTGTTGGGAAAGACCTTAAAATTGTACATAAAGCAGTAGATATTGCAACTAATTCTTTAGTGACACAACTTATTGCTATGGCTCTTATCGATTTTGGTGTACTTCTTATTGTGATATTTAGCATCAGTAAGCTTGTCAACACTCCTGTGCGTAATCTACTTGATGTTGTAAAAGATCTCTCAAAAGGAAAAGGTGACCTTACAAAGAGACTTCCTATCAAATCCAATGATGAACTAGGAGAGGTTAGCTTTTATATCAATGAATTTATCCAAGTAATCCAAAATTTAACAAATGACATTAAAACTACAGCAGAAAAAAATGCAAAACTGAGTCAAGCTATCTTAAAAAATTCGAATCGACTTGATGCTATTTCAGAGAATCAACTTGGTTTTGTCAATAAATCAAATATTTTAACATCTCAAGCAAAAGATGATCTTGATATATCAGAAGAGCTTGCAAACAAAACTTCTCAAGATGTTATAAATAGCTATGGTGTTCTTGAAACATTAGAAAATGCAAGTATAGCAGTTACTCAGATGGTAGAAGAAGATACTGATAAAGAGCGAGAATTAGCTGATAAAATTAGCTCTTTAGCAACTCAAGCTAATGAGATTAAAGATATCCTCAATATCATAAAAGATATAGCAGATCAAACAAACCTTCTAGCCCTAAACGCCGCCATAGAAGCAGCACGCGCAGGTGAGCATGGTCGTGGATTTGCTGTTGTTGCAGATGAAGTAAGAAAACTTGCAGAAAAAACTCAAAAAAGTATTGGTGAGATTGATGCTACTGTTATGGTCGTTGTTCAAAATGTTCAAGAGATTTCAGGAGAAATGAATCAAAATAGCAACAATATCAACGCACTAAGTAATCAAACAAACAAAATGATAGAGACTCTTGAGAAATCTAAAAATGTAACACTCATAACAATAGATGCTTCAAAAGAGTCATCACAAAAAACAGTATTTATAGGTCATAAAGTCAAATCTCTTTTCGATGTAATGCAAGAGACAATGAAAGTTTCGCAAAATACTAAAAAGTTGTCCTCAGAACTTGAAAACTTAGGAAGAGAACTTGAGATTAGCAGTAAGTCTCTAAATAATAAACTTAGTGAGTTCAAAAGTTAGTAGCCATTGTTGTATTTGCCCTTTTATATCTACAAGCCGATTACTTTGAACTTATACACTCTTTTCAATTGGAGTTCTAAAGCGTAAGTATATTTTCACCGTGAAAGTGTTCCAAAATAGGTAAAAGGATTTCAAGGAGTTCTTCATTCTCTATCTCATACACCTCAGCAATCTTCTCTATACTCTGCATCGTTGATAGATTTGGCGTTAAAGAGAGTAAAAATTCCTCTATAAAAGGCGTAATTTCCTCATAAAGGACTTCTTCACTTTTCGCATTATAGTAAAAAAGAATAGTAAACTCACCACTCTCAAAAGCCTCTGGATTTGAATCAAAATCAGGATGATGCACTGGGTAAGAGAAGTGTCTGATATTTGCTTCTTTTGAAAAAGCATAACTCTTTTGTAGTGAAAATGAGCTCTTTGTATGGTCGCTATACTTTTGCATAAACATCTCTATCTCTAAAAACTCAAACTCCAACAAATCAGCTAAATAGGGCATATCTAAATCATTTTTCTCTATTAAAAAAGCTTTAAACTCTCCACTCACTCTCCAAAGGATAGGTGTCTTTGCACCTACTTTTAAAAACTCATATATGAGTCTATCAAAAGTTTCCTCACTCACCATCTTTTTAAAACGAGGATAGGCTTTCTCAAACACTTCTAAAAAGCGGTAGTAGACTAACTCGGTATAGACTTCTATCGCCTCACTTGGCATCGATACTTCTTCTTGTTTTGTGATAGTGTTGATAAATCGTTTTTGTATACTCTGTTCTAGTTTCATGAGTAAATCTTCTGCATATATCTGTACTCTTGCATCATTGATGCATAATCTGGAACATCATTATCTCTCTCTAAAAGCAAGGGTTTATCTACCCCACCCTCTTTGACATACTCAAGCAAATCCCATACTGCATCTTTTACTTTTTCACCATGTGTATCTATGAACAGATCCTCGCTCACTTCCATGTGTCCAGCTATGTGCATGTAAGCGATATTTTCATAATCAATTTTGTCTAAAAAAGCTTTAGGGTCAAACTTATGATTGTGCGAATTTACAAAAACATTGTTCACATCTAAAAGAAGTTTTGCACCACTTCTTTTTATAACCTCATTAATAAAGTCGGTCTCTTCCATCTCAGCATAAGGAACATAATAGTACGAAGCATTCTCTAAAGCAATACTTCGTCCAAGTATATTTTGCACTGCATCAACTCTCTCACAAATATAGTTAACCATATTTTCAGTCATAGGGAGTGGGAGTAACTCATACATCTGTTTGTTATCAAGGGTGCAAAAAGAGAGGTGTTCGGAGTAATACTCTATCTCATACTCATCTAAAAAACTTTTTAAATCGGTGAGAAATTTTTTATCCAAAGGAGTATTTGAACCAATTGAAAGGGATAAGCCATGTGCGACTATCTCAAAATCACTCACAATTCGTTCAAATGTTTTTCGGTGTTTAGCATGCATGTACATCCAGTTTTCAGGAGTAATCTCAAACCAAGATGGCTTGAAATCATTTGCATACACATCATGCATAAACTCTGTTCTTAAACCTAGACCACAAGAGTATGGAGTCTTTAAAAGCAGAAAATTTTGAGACATATCTCTACTTGCTACCGCACTTAGTTTCAGCTTTATCGCCACCACATTTTGAAGTAGGTGCTTTTTTATCGCTACCACATTTACCAGAAGCACCACACTTACTACCACCACACATACCCATTGAAGCACAACCACTTGCCATCGTCATAACACCAAGAACTGATGCACCTACTACTAACTTTTTAATATCTTTTCTCATTTGAAAATCCTTTGTTTGTTTTGTTGGTCTAATTGTAGCTACTGAGTGTGCAAAGTTTGTGTAGTGATTTTTGTTTGTTATAGCATCATTATATGTTATACTTCAAAAGTTTAAAAAAGGAAAAACATGTTTCAAAACCACTCATGCAATATGAATAACACTGACTCTATTATTCGTTTTATCCTCTCCTTTATCATAGGTATTATCGCTATTTATACCGAGTGTTATCTCCTCTTTTTACTCAGTTTTATCATCGCTTATACTGCGGCAAAGCATTTTTGTTTTATCTACTACTTTTTAAAAATCAATGAACGCTTTAGCTCGAAAAACTACTACCTTACTTTTTTACCAAAATACAACCCCTCTGCTGTTTTTATCTTTGACATAAGTGGAAAAGTTGTTTTTAAGAACGATGCCGCCAAAAGTACGCTTCCTGATGTAGAGGCAACAACTTGTCTTACTATTAAAGATTTTAAGTCTATCATCCAAAACTCTCGTTGTGAAAACATTATATTTACAAATAGTGATGCAAAACACTATAAAGTAGAAATTCAAGGAATAGCAAAAGAGCAACTGCTTCTTGCATATCTCACAGATATCACTGAAATTATAGAACTCAATGATGCAATAGAGGAGACACAAAGAGAGGTCATCTATGCTATGGGTGAGATAGGCGAGACTCGTTCTAAAGAGACTGGAAACCATGTCAAAAGAGTTGCCCTCTATTCAAAAGAGTTAGCCATCCTCTATGGTCTCTCGGACAAAGAAGCAGATAAACTACAGATGGCTTCTCCTATGCACGATATCGGTAAGGTAGGAATTCCTGATGCTATTTTAAATGCACCAAGAAAACTCACAAAAGAGGAGTTTGAGATTATGAAAACACATGCCCAATTAGGTTTTAATATGCTCAAACACTCCAACAAACCCATCCTGCAAGCTGCAGCAATCGTCGCTAACGAGCATCATGAAAAATGGGATGGAAGTGGTTATCCAAATGCAAAAAGTGGTGAAGATATACATATCTATGGTCGCATCACTGCTGTTGCGGATGTTTTTGATGCACTTGGCAGTGAGAGAGTTTATAAAAAGGCTTGGAATTTAGAAAAAATTCTTGCTCTTTTTAAAGAGCAGAGTGGCAAACATTTTGATCCAGAGCTTGTAAAACTTTTCTTAAAAAATTTAGATACTTTTTTAAAAATCAGAGATAAATTTCAGGATAAATTTTAATGACTATAGCGCATTTCAAAATTTACTGTGAGATTGCTAGTTCTCCTCATGTACTCAGTCGTGCACTCAAAGTTTCTCTTATTGTCGGCACTCTACTCAACCTTATAAACCAGGGAGATCTGCTTCTCTCTTTAGAGCTTGAAAAATTGCACCTTATAAAAATTTCACTTACCTATCTCGTGCCATTTTGTGTTGCTACCTATACGGCAACCGCTTTAAATTTGGACTTTAAAATAGGCTCAAAAGCTGTTCTCAAAGCTGATTTAGAGTGTAAAAAATGTAAATATAAGATTCATATTCACAAAGATGCACTCATACCAGAGTGTCCACACTGTGGCATACAAACAAAATGGAGATTAAAATAATGAAAATAGTCCTATTCGCACTACTGAGTATCACTCTACTTTTTGGTGCAAAAATTGAATTTGAAGTGCTTGGTTCTGGTGGCCCTGAGATAGATGGTCGTGCAAGTACCTCTTACTTACTCTGGATAGATAATGAAGCAAAACTCATAGTAGATATGGGGAGTGGCTCTATGCTACGATTTGAGGAATCCCATGCAAAAATTGAAACCCTCGAAGCCGTTGTACTTACCCACTTACATATAGACCATAGTGTAGATCTCCCCTCTTTTGTAAAAGCAGGATACTTCTCACAAAGAACGAAAAGTTTAGATATTATCGGACCCGATGATAACTGGTATTTCCCATCTACAAGTGAGTTTTTAGAAAATCTTTTTGGAAGTGACGGTGCTTATAGATATATGAAAGATGTTTTAGAAGAGAAAAATGACTCCTTCCAAATCATCCCTTTTAACATAGATGAAAAAACAACAAGAAAATATAAAAGTTTTACACTAACAATGATACCCGTGCATCATGGAATAGTTCCAGCACTTGCAGTGCGTATAGATGTGCAAGGTAAAAGCATTCTAATAAGTGGTGACACAAACAATAAAAATCACTCTTTAGAAAAACTTGCTAAAGGTGTTGACCTTTTTGTAGCGCACCATGCCATTCCTGAGTATGCACAAGGCTATGCAACAGAGCTTCATATGAAGCCAACAGAGATTGCTAAGATTGCAAAAAACGCACATGTAGAAGAAGTTTTACTCACGCATAGAATGAAAAGAACCTTAGGTGTAGAACAAGAAACAATGAATATAATAAGTAAGGTTTACAAAGGAAAAGTAAGTTTTGCAGAAGATAAAATGAAGGTAGAGCTATAACAGAGTCAAACTCTGTTATAAAAGAGTGAGGGAGAGTCTATTTTCCCCCACATTTCCCTGCGCCACATTTCATCTTTGCTGGAGCTTTTTTCTCTCCACCACATTTTTTTACTATTTTTTCTGCACCACCGCATTTACCAGCACCACACTTTTTCGCTACTTTTTCTGCACCGCCACATTTACCAGCACCACACTTCATCTTCTTCTCAGATTTTTCAGAAGCACCACCACATTTACCTGCACCACACTTGCTTGATGCACTTAAACTAACTGCACCTAGACCTGTAAAAAGAGCTGCTCCAAGAAGTAAAGCTGTAAGATTTAACTTTGACATTTGTATATCCTTTGTATAATTTGGGATTATTATACATTAGTTTTGTGTAGAGTTTGTGTACAGATGCTATAATGTTGAAAAATTATCCAAAGGTGTTCCCATTATTTTAAGTAAAAAATCTCTTTTAGAGCAGTTTCAATCATTTCACAAAGAGTTCAATCCAAAAACTATGGAAGATGCAGTAGAGAAGTTTGCTATCTTTGGTGGTGTTGGATGGGGAAACCTAGATACATCTAAAGAGAGTATGCAACTCATAGAAGAGCTTATTCTTCCTGATTTTCGTTTTATTCGCAATGATGTAACAGAACTTACAACAGGACTTCCTCTGCATCATGCTATTCTCACAGCTATTGCACTTGGGGATGGACGAACACATACTGCATACAGACGGGCAAATGTTTCTAAAGAGGTTGGCGATAAAGCTATTGAGGAGTTATGTGAGAGTGGGATTATACGCCTTGAGAAATCAAAAGCGACTTTTACATCTTGGAAAGAGAATGAGAGTGTATCAAACAAACTTTACTTTACTTCACCCTTTTTACGCTTTTGGTTTGCTTTTATATCGCCTATATTTAAAGGTATTCGAGATGGGGATTATAAAGAAATTCGTGAGCGATTTGCAAATAGAAAGAGTGAATTTTTACAACTTACCTTTGTAGAGTTAGCCCATGAACTTATCAAAATGAACTTTGTTGAAGACCCTATTGTAGAGATAGGTGAGTACTGGGACAACAAGATTGAACTTGATATTTTTGCTACTACGGAGTCAGGGGAGGTAGTTGTTGGTATTTGTAAATATACTACGACTAAAGTGAAAAAAAGTGAACTCACAAAACTTCAAGAGTTATGCAAAGAAGCAAAAATAGAAGCCGATATTTTTGTCATCGTGTCAAAGTCAGGTTTCTCAAAAGAACTCAAAAACTTAAAGTCTAAAGAAGTAAGATTCATCACGCTTAAGAATTTTCAAAAATTGGTCGCATAAATGAGACAAAAAGTTTTACTCCTGCATGGATGGGGAGGGAGTGATTATCCTCATTGGCAAGCTTGGTTAGCAGGGGAGATAGCAAAAGAGTATGGAGTAGTCAGTTTTTTAAAGTTTAGTGACTTTGATACACCTAAACTTGCTGTTTGGAGAGAAGAACTGCTTCAAGAGTTAAAAGATTTTCAGCCAGATATAGTCATCACACACTCTTTAGCAAACACACTTTGGTTTCACTTATGCAATGAAAATATTTTGCCAGAAATACAAAAACTCTACCTTGTGGCACCACCAAGTAACAGTTGTAGTACTGAAGAGTTACAAGAGTTTTTTCCTCTCGCTCTTCCTAAAAAACTCTTTGCAAAAGAGGCGATGCTCATCACCTCAACAGATGATCCCTATATGAGTGTAGACGAGGCTAAAGCGATGCAGGAAAGCTTAGATATACCGATGAAAGTGTTAGAAAATGCAGGACATATAAATAGTGATAGTGGGTTTGGAGAGTGGCCGTGGATGCTTAAAGAGCTTCACTCTTAAATAAAAATCCCTTTAAGCATACAAATCAATAGAGTTCTCTGATACAGTAGGTTTTACCTCTTGTACTTCAGAGGCAGTAAAATTCTCTGCTTTTACTGCAGTTTCATCAACAACTGCCTTTGGTAATGAACTCTGTTTTTCCTCTTTTACAGAGCTTGGATCCAGTCTACCAACCTGAACAGGATTCGGAGAAGGTGACTGAAATAGATATTTAGCTACTTGCATAACATCCTCCTTCTTCATTTTATTTTAACAATTATAACACAAAAATTAATTTACCATTATTAAAGTTTTGGATTAGAGTATAATTTTAGAAAAAGAGTTCCTATGACACCTACACTGTACTTCCTTCGATCGAGTGAAACTAAAATTGTAAAAGATATGATGCAGTATGCACACCCTCCACTACAAGAAAATGACATTTATAGTGAATTTTATGGGCTTAGTTCTAAAGACTTAGGACTTTATGCCCTAGTTGAAAATAAAATTGCAGGGGCTATTTGGTGTCGAAAAATGTGCTTGGAGCAAAATGCCTCTGCTTTTGTTGATGATAAGACCGCTATTATGAGCATAGCAGTACTTCCTGAGTTTCAAAATAAAGGGATAGCAAAAGCGATGCTAGAGCAATTTTTGCAAGAGGCTGCTGCATCATTTGATGCACTAAGTATTGATAGTTATGAAAATGAAAGATATAAGAATTTTCTTGAAGAATATGGTTTTTCACTTATTTTAAATAGTACAAAGATACTCTATAAAGAGCTAAAAAGAGAAGAGATTATTCGTCCTACAGATGGGTATGATTCGCGAAAGTGGATGGACTAAAGCGTAAGGCTTTACCTTCTTTTATAAGAACCTATGCTATCATTTAACATAAATTGTGTTCATATAAAATATAAAAACAGGAAAATAGATGTGTAATTTTAACAAACAAAATGAAGAGACAAAAATGCTTATTCACCTTTTTATGAAAAAAGCAGCCCAAAATGTAGGGGGAACAAACTTCCTTTTAGGACTGCTAGAGGCTATGAAAAGCCATAAACCACATCCTTTGACATCAAGAGGGTGTCAAATAGCCTCAAACAACACTATCATCAAGTGGAATAAAACCGTTTTTAAAGATAAGGTAGATGTTCTTGAGGAAATTTTAGCGCTGCATAGAAGCAGTGAAAACCCTGACTTTAACATCCTCACTCACGACAATGCCAAAAAAAGAAAAAATATTTTAAATATGGTACGAACACTCACTCCACTTGAATTTGTAGTGACACCGCAGAACCCAAATGATGGCGCTGGATTTAACTTCAAGGTATTCGAAGAGGTAAAAGATGACTCTGTAAAACTCAACCCTATCTTTATCGCTATTTTCTTCTGCAGTATTGAGTTTACAAAAAAAGCTTTAAAATATGAATAGACTTCTAAAACTCACTTTAAACCTCTTATGCTATAATCGCACTATTATTTAAACTTAAGAGGTTCATACATTATGGCTCAAACTATTACAGAAAAAATATTTTCACAGCATGTTGGTCGTGAAGTTTTCGCAAATGAAATCATCCGTTGTGACATCGATATGGTTATTGGTAACGACATCACTACTCCTATCTCTATCTCTGCTTTTAACCTAAGTGGCGCTGAAAAACTAGCAAATCCAGATGGTTTTTCTATTGTTTTAGATCACTTCATTCCTGCAAAAGATATTGCATCAGCAAATCAAGCAAGAATCAGCCGTGACTTTGCAAAAAAGCATAAACTCAAAAACTTCTTTGATGAAAAGGACATGGGAATCGAGCATGCACTTCTTCCAGAAAAAGGGCTTGTAGTTCCTGGTGATGTTATCATCGGTGCAGACTCACACACTTGTACACATGGTGCTTTAGGTGCATTTTCAACGGGTATGGGTTCAACTGACCTTGCCTTTGCTATGATTAGTGGAGGAAACTGGTTTAAAGTTCCTGAGTCTATTAAAGTAGTGCTTAGTGGAAAACCTGGTCTTCATACTACTGGAAAAGATATCATACTAGAGATTATCCGTCTTATTGGTGTGGATGGTGCGCTTTATAGAACTTTAGAGTTTACAGGTTCAACTATCGAGCACTTAAGTATGGATGATAGATTTTCTATGTGTAATATGGCTATCGAAGCAGGTGCAAAGAGTGGAATCGTTGCCTACGATGAGATCACTAAAGAGTTTTTAGCAGATAAAGATTTGGCGAGAGAACCTCGTATTCACTACTCTGATGATGATGCAAACTATGCACAAGTTCTTGAGATAGATGTTGCAAACCTTGACCCAGTTATTGCGTATCCATTTTTACCATCAAATGGGCACTCAGTGGTACAGGCCGTTGCAGATAAGATAAAAGTAGATCAAGCTTTCATCGGAAGTTGTACAAATGGTCGTTTAGCTGATTTAAAAGTTGCTGCTGAGATTTTAAAGGGTAAAAAAGTACATGAGGATGTGCGTCTTATCGTTACTCCTGGTACGCAAAAGATTTTAAGAGAAGCAAACCACCTAGGTTATATTGACATTATCGTTGATGCAGGTGGAGTTGTAAGTAATCCTACTTGTGGTGCTTGTCTTGGTGGATATATGGGAATCTTAGGTGATAACGAAGTTGCTATATCTACAACAAATAGAAACTTTGTTGGTCGTATGGGGAGTAGAAGCTCTAAGGTCTACTTAGCAAACTCTGCGGTTGCAGCTATCTCTGCTATTACTGGTTATATTACAGACCCTAGATAGTCTTCTGTAATCACGATAATATATATTTAAAAAGGAACTTTTACATGAAAAAACTTTTACTAATTCCTGCACTACTTAGTGCTACTTTGACTCTGGCTACAGAGTACAACTATGAACTCTCTCCAATTATTGGATACAACTTTGCAGAGGGTAACTTGGGCATTAAAAATGATGGTCACGCCCTTGGTGCATTAGAGATGCAGTTTAACACACCAGAATCGAAAATTTCTCCAGAGTTTTCATTGCTTTATTCACCAAAAGTTAAGTATGAGAATGGAGGTAACACTAGATTTGTGCGTGGTGCCTTTAATGGAGTTTATAACTTTGATAAACAAGGTTATATTGTTCCATTTACAAAACTTGGTGTAGGAATAGAACGGATTAGTGATGAAAACAGACACAACAAAACTGGCTTTTTTGCTGATGCGGGGGTAGGAGTAAAAGTACCTTTTACAGATAATCTTTCTATGAAACTAGAAGCACTCTATATGGCAAAAATAGCAAAGCATAACTCTATAGCAGATTCTAATCTTGTCACAATGCTTGGTTTAACATATGCCTTTGGTAAACAAGCAGAAGAGAAAAAGCCTTTGCAAGAAGATACAGTAAGGGAAGAAGTTGTAGTAGTAGTTGTTGATGGTGATGATGATAATGATGGTGTTTTAAATTCTCAAGATAGCTGTTTAGAAACAAGAGCTGGTGTGAAAGTAGATGCACTTGGTTGTCCAGCAGTTTTAGATAGTGACAAAGATGGAGTCAGTGACTCTTATGATAGATGCCCTAATACACCACAAGGTGATAAAGTAGATAGTGTTGGTTGTACAATAAATTTAGATATTGATAACGATGGTGTTTTAAACGACAAAGATATTTGCCCAAATACTGTATCAGGCGAGGCTGTAAATAGTGATGGATGTGCAAAAACAGTAACTCTTCAGATTACATTTAAAAGTGCTTCTGCAGATATTGAAGCAAATTCTGCTCCAGCTATTAATGAATATGCAGATTTTTTAACTACATATACAAACTATAGTGCAAAAATTGTCGGATATACAGATAACACAGGAAGTAAAAAACTAAATGAAAAACTTTCACAAGAGAGAGCTAATCAAGTAAGAGCTCTTCTTATAGACCGTGGTGTAAATCCAAATCAAGTTACAGCACTAGGGCTTGGCTCAGCAAATCCAGTAGCTGACAATGCAACTGCAGAAGGACGAGCAAAAAATAGACGTATTGAAGCAGAACTTACAAGAAACTAGATGATAGATACACCTTGTGTCATCTTTGCAGGTGGTAAAAGTTCACGCATGGGAGAGGATAAAGCACTCCTCCCTTTTGCTGGATTCTCTACACTTACAGAGTATCAATACTCACGACTCTCAAAAATTTTCAAAACTGTTTATATCTCTTCTAAAAGTAAAAAAAAGTTTGATTTTGAAGCTAATTTTATAGAAGATATCCAAACAGAAGCTCTCTACGCCCCTACTCTTGGCTTTGTTTCTGCATTTGAACTACTCAAAGAGGAGAAGTTTTTTGCACTCAGTGTTGATGCACCCTTTGTAAACGATGCAGTAATCTACAAACTTTTTAGCGAAGATAGCGATTTATATGATGCAACTATCGCAAAAACCAAAGATGGTATGCAACCTTTATGTGGTATCTATCATCGTTCCTTAGAGTCTCAATTTATAAAGATGATAGAAGAGGATAGTCATAAACTTGGCTTTTTTCTTAAGAAATCAAGAACTCATTTCACTCACTTTGAAAATACAAAACTTTTTTTAAACCTCAATCATCAACACGAATATCAAGAAGCCCTAACACTAATTTAAGCAATATCTATAATTGTTAACACCTCTTCGCTATAATATTACAAAAAAAGAGCTTTTTATGAACCTAACACATTTAGATGAGAACCAAAGACCGAAGATGGTTGATGTAAGTGACAAAGACCAAACGACTCGTGTTGCTGTTGCAAGTGGCATCATTGAAATGAGTCAAGATGCTTATGATGCAATAGTAAGTGAAAAAACAAAAAAAGGTCCTGTTCTACAGACTGCTGTTATCGCTGCTATTATGGGTGTGAAGAAAACGAGTGATTTGATTCCTATGTGTCATCCACTCAATTTGAGTGGTATAAACTGTGATGTTGAGGAGTTATCTAAGCTTCCTGGATTTAAACTCACAGTGACTGCGAAACTTACAGGTCAAACTGGAGTTGAAATGGAAGCACTTACTGGGACAAGTATCGGTCTCCTTACTATATATGATATGGTAAAAGCGATTGATAAGGGTATGATTATTAAAAATATACAGCTAGAAACAAAATCAGGAGGAAAAAGTGGAGATTTTAAACGATAGTGATAAAAAGGTAGTTATTGAGTATCCTTGTAACTGGTGTTATAAAGTAATTGCGAGTGAAAAAGAAGCTTTAGAAGAAGCAATACATGATGTTATTGATGAGAGAGAGCATACACTAAAGGCATCAAACAAGTCTAAAACTGGAAAGTATGTGAGTATGAACCTCGATATGCTTGTGCATAATGAAGATGACAGAACCTTTATCTTCGAGGCTCTGAAAAAACACCAAAATATCAAAATGGTGCTCTAAAGGGAAAATGATGAAAAATGAAACACTAGAAAAAAAAATCCGAGACATTTACAATAAAAGATATAAGACTGTTCATAAAAGAGTTGTTTCTGCTTTAGAAGAGGGTGCTATAGATAAAGAGGCGCTTACTCTTGAAGATGTAAAAACTATGGCGCACACTATAATGGAGATAGAGACAAATTCTCTCAAAGAAGATTTAGAATCACTCTTATCGAAAAAAGAGATGATTGAGCGAGAGTTAGAGAAAAAATCTGAAGAGCTTCAAAATGCAAAGTATGAGATTTTTAATGCCCTTGAGGATGAGTTTGAAGAGGATGAAACTGTTTTAACAAAACTCCATCAGGTAAAACTGCAATCTATCGACCTTTATGATATTTTAAGTGAGATGGTTGAGTCTGCCGTTATTACTGCTCTTGAAAAAGATAGTGATGGGGATATTAGTGAGTCTATGACTGAAGTTATCAAAGAGATGACTTTTGAGGCTATAAAAGAGGGTTCTCTTAATACTATTCGTATTAGAAAAATACTTTATACGATTCTTGCTACTACAGTTGAAGTTGCCGAAGCTACACCGACAAGAGCAGAGGAGATACTCAGTGCGACACTCAGAGGTATGCGTGCGGGACTTGTAAAAGCTATTAGTAGATTTAAGAAGCGTCTTGAATTTATGCCTGTTGAAGCAAAACATATTCTTATAGAGGATTATGATACTATCATAG
Source organism: Sulfurimonas sp. (assembly GCA_027071075.1). Lineage (GTDB taxonomy): Bacteria > Campylobacterota > Campylobacteria > Campylobacterales > Sulfurimonadaceae > Sulfurimonas. The sequence continues at coordinate 15,592 of JALSUU010000082.1, forward strand.
AAGATCTTAACCAAACAGATACACTCTTTACACAAGTTGTACTCACACAAGCGGGGGAGAACTCTCAAGCTACAAAAGATTTGCTCTTAAAAATCAATAAAGAGATGGCTTATGATTTAGAAGAGCTTATCCATATCTCTAAAGAAACTGCTGAAGTTATGAAAGAGCGATTCTCTTCATTTGCTAAAACAGCTGCGAAAAAAGCAGATATGGCACTCAGATCTCCAAAAGCACAAGAAGCAAAGAGAATGGGAATACAGGCCTTTGGTGTGGCAAGAGAGGCTCTTGGGAGTGCTCTTAAGTCTGCTAAAGATGCAATGGATAAAAAACAATAAAATAAAAACTAAGGATTTACAATGATGTTACACCCAGCAACGGTTCACTTCGCAATGGTTTTACCCCTAGTCGCTTCAGTATTTGGAGTTATCTATCTTTTTAAAAAAACAGAGAGTATGTCAAAAATATCTTCTCGTCTCACACTTATAGCAGCTTTAGCGATGATAGGCGTTTGGTATACAGGGTCTCAGGCAGGACCATTAATATATGACTATTTAAGTGAAGCAGGACAGCATGAACTTGTTGAACATAAGGAGCTAGGTCTCTATCTTGCAATTGCTATGGGTATTATAGCTCTACTTAAAATCGTCGGTTGTAAAATGAAAAATTTTGCTATTGAGACACTTGCCATAGTTTTACTCCTTGGTGCAACAGCAACAACATTTCTCCAAGGAAAACATGGAGGGGAGTTAGTCTATAACTATGGTACTCCTTTTAAATCTTATCTTATCATGGATACACTCAAAGATGCAGCTTCTGATGCACAAGAAGAAGAGGATGCAGCGGCAAAACTAGAGGTATATCAAGATGCGATTGAAGATATTAAAATGCATAGTGAAGAAGTGGATACTTTTTACGGTCATGATGCGGAAGCCTCTTCAGAGTCTCAAGAAGAAGAGTAGGTACTTTTATGTCAAAGCAAGAATCAATCGCTAAAATGCTTCAAGCCCTTGATGCATACAAAAAAGATAAAAGTAGTGCCAAGCCATTTTTTACAAGCATGAAAGAAATTTCTGCTTGGCTAGAAAAGAAGGCGAAATAATGCAAATACTCTCCACAGAACTCTTTGAGATAGAGTTAAAAAAGATTTTAGAAAATTTTGCTTTGGAAGATTTTGAAGCAACAAAAAAGTTTAAACTCTATCTTGATACTATTTTAATAAACATCCCAACAAAGGCACAAAAATATAAGAAATCAATTTACTTCGATGATGAGAATATTAAAGATATCCCTCACGAGGATTTCACCATAGTATTTTTCATAGACAATGAAAATGAGAACTACCTCATTTTAAATATATTACAAAAGTAACACTATTTTTAGTGTTTCATTTTGTAACTACTCACTCTACCAAAAAACAAATATCACATTCTTATCTCAGAAATAGCTTCTTTAGCTAAAATCATAAATATATACTTAAGCATAAAATGGCATAATATGCAGGTAAAAAGCTTTGTACTTTTAAATAGCAGAGTTATATATTCAATTTAAAAACAAGCAACAACAACCTTAAAAGGAGAAAATGTGAACAATAAAGAATCTCAAAAAGTTCTAGATAGAAGAGACTTTTTCAAGAAAACAGCTGCATTATCAGTAACTGCTATTGCTGGAACATCCCTTGTTTCATCAAACGCAAGAGCAGATGATCCTGCGATTATGAACAATGTACCGTGGGGTCAAAAGTGGGGGGATCCAGTAACAGCAAACCGTTATGGAGTTCCTTCAAAATATGAGCATAATGTATTAAGAAGAAATACTAAGCTACTAGCTTCAGGTAACTTTAGAGCTTCTATTGCCGTTGCTCCTATTCAAGAGTCTATGGGAATTATCACTCCAAATGGACTCTTTTTCTCAAGAAGTCATGGTGGAGTAGCACATGTTGACCCTCATGAATACCGTTTGATGATTCACGGTTTAGTGGAGAAGCCTATTGTCCTTACACTAGAGCAACTCAAGCGTTACCCAAGTGTAACGCGTACTCACTTCATTGAGTGTCCAGCAAATGGTGGACAAGAGTGGAGAGGGCCACAGTTTAACTCTATTCAATTTGCAAAAGGTTTTATGTCTTGTGCTGAGTGGACTGGTGTATATCTTAAGACTATTTTAGCAGACTTAGGACTCAAACCAGAAGCACAATGGATGCTTGCTGAGGGTTCTGATAACTCTGAAATGGGAAGAACTATTCCTATTGATAAGGTTCTTGATGATGCTATGATTGTATGGGGACAAAATGGTGAAGCATTGCGTCCAGAGCAAGGATACCCAGTGCGTATTCTTCTTCCAGGTTGGGAAGGTAACTTATGTGTGAAATGGTTAAAGCGTTTAGAATTCTCTACTGAGCCTTGGTACTGTAAAGAAGAAACTTCTAAATATACTGACCTTAAGCCTACTGGTAAAGCTATACAACATTTCTATGCAAATGAAGTAAACTCTACAGTAACTTCTCCATCTCCTGAGATTGACTGGACACACCTTAAAGATGGTGATATTGTAGAGATTGAAGGTCTTGCATGGTCGGGAATGGGTACTATTAAAGGTGTAGATTTATCATTTGATGGTGGTAAAAACTATGTTGAAGCTAAGTTAAAAGGTCTAGTACTACCTAAATCTTGGACGCGTTGGTCTTACATTCATACATACAAAAAAGGTGATGTTTTACAACTTACATCTCGTGCAATGGATGATGCTGGTTATATTCAACCAACTATTGACCAAGAAGTGAGTGTAATGGGTGTTGAAGCTGTCTATCACAGAAATGCAGTAGAGACTTGGGAAGTAAATGCTAAAGGAGAGGTAAATCATGTTCAAATTAGATCGTAAATTAATAATTACAGCTTCTACAGCAGCTGCAGTTGCACTGTTTACACTTGGTTGTGGTGGTAGCACTGGTACAACAGAGAGTAAAAAAGCAAGTAAAATCAGTATCGATGGTGGTGTGTCTTACCCTGTTGTTAATGATAAAACAGGTCCTTACTATGTAAACCCTCAAGTGGCGCAAGATGCTCCAAAGATTTATAATGGTCGTGTTCCTACTGCTAATGAGTTAAAAGCATGGAATAAAGATATTATGCCAGATGGAACAGGTTTACCAGAGGGTAGTGGTTCTGTTGAAGATGGTGAAGAGATTTATGATGCAAAATGTGTTATGTGTCATGGTGACTTTGGTTCAGGTGGTGGTGGATATCCAGCACTCTCTAAAGGGAATGCATATGACCTACAAAAGACTTTAACTAACAATAGATGGAAAGACCCAGATGCTGATGGTCCGACTCGTGAATTTGGTTCATACTGGCCACAAGCTAGTACACTTTTCTGGTACATTAAAGATGGTATGCCTCATCCATTCTCTAAATCATTGAGTGATGATGAAGTTTATGCTTTAGTTGCATATGTTTTAAATATCAACGAGATGGAGATTGATGGTGTAGAAGTTGATGATGAGTATGTTCTTGATCGTGAGAAATTTTTAAAGATTAAAATGCCAAATAGAAATGGTTTTGAGCCAAATATAGATGGTCCAAATGCTCTTCCTGGTGTTCGTGCTTACTATGCTAATGCAAAAAACTTTGGTGCTCAGAATCTTAATCAAGGTGCTGTTCGTTGTATGAAAGATTGTCAAAAAGCGTCTGTGAAAACAAAAAGAATCAACGGTGGTATCACAGGTTTCTTACCTCCAATGAGTGATGTAAGAGATTTACCTGCAGTCAAAGAGGTAAAAGTTGATCCTAAAGAAGTATACAAAAATGCTTGTGCTATGTGTCATGATTCATATTTAGCTCCAGGTAGTGACGAGTGGGCTGGTTATGTAGCAGAAGGTATGGATACAGTGTATGCAAAGGCCATTAAAGGTACTCAGGGTGGAATGCCAGCTAAAGGTGGAACTAGTCTTTCAGATGCAAACTTCAAAACAGTTGTTGATTATATCACTACTGGTAAAGTAAAATAAACAAAGGAATAATTATGGAAAGAAGAAAATTTTTAGGTATGGGTTTAGGTGCATTAGCTTTAGCTGTTGTACCTGCAAGCGTTCAAGCGGAAGATTGGAGAAAAGCAAAGCCAGCAGTGTGGACAGCAAAAACTGTTGATGATGCAATCAAAGCAATGTATGGTGATGTGAAGCTTATTGAGAGTGGTGTAACTATTTCTACACCTGATGTTGCAGCAAGTGGTGGTGCAGTTCCAATCAATATTAAATCAGATATAAAAGCAAAAACAGTAGCAGTATTTCAAAATGCTGACCCAGAGTCAACTGTAATCGTTTTTGATATTAACAAATACTCTATAATTGATTTTGACATCAAAGCAAAACTCAAGTCTGTTGGTGATCCTGTAACTGTAACAGCAGTAGTTGAAGGTCAAGATGGAAAATATTATATCGGTAATAGAACTCTTGATGTAGCACTTGGTGGATGTGAAGGTTAATCCTTCACTCAAATAATTTTAAGAATAATTTTAAGGATAAAAAATGGCTGATTTCAAAATAAAAGCAAAATTAAAAAAAGGCGTAGTTTCTGTAAAAGCTATGGCTAAACACGAGATGACTACTTATGACATCGCAAAAAAACAAACAGGTGATAGAGAAAATGCTAACTTCATTTTTCATATCACTGCAACAGTAAATGGTGAAACAGTATGGGAAGTTTCTACAAGTCAATTCCTCTCTAAAAACCCTATCTTCAAGTACAAATTCCAAGGAATTGGTAAGAAGGGTGATCATATCATAATGACTGCTACTGATCGTAAAGGTCATGCACTTAAAGGTAAAGGAAAAATTAAATAGTAACTCTTTTTAGACTTACTCACTAATTTTTCTGAGTGCAAAAGGTTTTTATCTTTTGCACTACTTCACAGTTCTCTCTTCTCATAAAACCTAAATCATAATACTTTTACAAATGAATGTAGCAGAATATGAGAAAACATAAATTTTAAAAATCCATAATATAGAAGAGCATATGCAAGGTAAAGTACTACAACTTTTCATTACACACAATGATGCAGATAAAACAAGGGAGTCGGTAGAGAAGATTTCTGTTGATGAGTTTGGAATCAAAGATGATAAATTTTATAACAAAAATCTTATGCGATCCATACTGATAACATCCTATGAGAGTTACAAACTCTCTCAAGAGAATAATATTTCAATAGAAACTGGCTCTTTGGGAGAGAATATTTTAATAGATATTAACCCTTATGACTTAAATCCAGGAGAGAGACTTACAATTGGCTCTACCGTACTTGAAATAACACAAAATTGTACTCTTTGTAAGGGATTATCAACACTAAATTCTAAACTTCCAAAACTCCTTAAAAATGATAGAGGCATATTTGCTAAAGTAATTAAGGGTAGTTCTGAAATAGCTTTAGATGATAAAGTAGAAATTTTATCGTATTAATATATTTTATATATTTAAAATGGTAAAATCAACACGAAATAAATTAACACAAGGAAATGTATATGAAAAAAATATATACGCTGATACTCGCTGCATTAGTAGCATTGTCAATAGTTGGTTGTAACGCAGAAGCAACGCCTGCAAAACCTAAAAAAGTACAAAATGTACAAGTTTACTCAACTCCAAACACTGATGGAAAAGTAACTACAAAAACAATCGAAGCTGCATTTGAATCAGTTGGACTTAGTGTTCCTGGTAACAACGACATGAACAAGCCTTTCAAAACTAGATTTAATAAGGTAAACTACAAGGTATATAATTTAGCTATGTATATTAATAATGATTTAACTCTTAAATTATTAAAAAAATACCCTAATTTTGGTGCTTTAACTCCACTTACTATGTCTATCTGGGAAGGTCCAAATGGATGTATGAATATCTCTACTCTTAGTATTGAAGGTATGGCTAGAGCTATCGGTATGCCTGTGAATGATCCAGATCTTATTGCTTATGCTGATTTAATCAAAAAAGCACTTAAAACTGCAATGCCACAAGGTTCATTTAGAGACCTAGACTTTACAGTTAAATTTCCTAACAAGACACTTGCAACAAACTTTGTAGTAGATGTTGATCTTGATGGAGAGTCTCCTTCTGACTATATTGATGACTTTGAAGCTGAGTTTGAAGCTGAACTAGAGCCTTTAGGTTTCTTACTTCCAAACTACACAAATGTTCAAGAAGAGATTTTTGATGATGCAGGCTATACAGATGTATATGACTTCTATCACACTTACTCTATCTGTAAATTTGATGTAATTTTCCCAGTATCTAAAACACACCCAGAAGCTGGTGCTTGGGCTCCATGTTCTTTCTATCTTTACAAGAAGAAAGGTGAAAACAAAATGCACATGGGATGGTTATCCGTAGAAAACTGGATTACTACTCTTGATATTTCTGATGATGCATCTACAAAACCTCTTCGTGAAGCACAAGGAATGATTGAAGGAATTATTAAAGAAATTACTGAGTAATTTTACTTTTTGTTTTAGCAGTTTTTACTGCTAAAACAAACTACTGACACAACAAAAGTTCTACACTTAAACTGTTACTCTGCTTCTCTTAACTCTTGATATAGAGTTATACAGCTATTTACATCATCTCGATTAGGGGTTCGTCTTACTGAAAGATAGGTAACTTCTCCATTACTATGAATGCGTCTTAAAACTGTCGCATGGACCCAGTAATATCCACGATCTTTTCTCATGTTTTTTACTATACCAGTCCAAAAACCTTTTGCTTGAATATCATCCCAAAGACCTTTAAAGGCTATGCGTGGCATATCAGTATGCCTTACTATGTTATGTGGTTCACCCATAATCTCTTCTAGTTTATATCCAGCTATTTCACAAAATATCTCATTCGCATAAAGAATAATCCCCTTAGAGTCTGTTTCACTTAAAATATACGCATCATCTGGGAAAAACCACTCATCACCATTCTCTTCTTTAAAAACTTTTGACATAGTTAACCCCTTATTTATAGTATTTTCTTACTCCAGCCATCTTTGAACCCATATTAAGTAGTAGCATATCTGCTATAACTAAAGCGGCCATAGCTTCACATACTACCGTTCCTCTGATAGCTACACATGGATCATGACGCCCTTTAAGTGAGAAATCAACCTCTGCATTCTCTGTCGTCACAGTATGCTGCGCTTTAAATATCGAAGGAGTCGGTTTAAAGTAAACATTGAGAACTATATCTTCTCCATTACTGATACCACCGAGTATTCCACCAGAATGATTACTCTCAAAACCTGATGAGCGTATTGCATCGTTATTCTCTGAACCTAGAGTCCTAGCACTCAAAACTCCATCCCCTATCTCCACTGCTTTAACAGCATTAAGACCCATCATGGCATCAGCGAGTACACCATCAAGTTTGTAGTAGAGGGGTTGTCCTAAACCTATCGGTACGCCTTGAATAAGCACACGAGAGACACCACCAACAGAGTCATGTTCATTTTTTGCTTTAAGTATAGCCTCTTTTTGTGCCTCTTCCTTACTTGCATCAAGCGCGTAAATGATACTAGTTTTTGCCTTTTCATAATCAAAAGAGTCACTCTGTATTCCAGCTACTTCACTGATTCCACTCATTACTTTTATATCAAGTTCATTTAACATGAGTTTTGCAATCGCACCAGCAGCAACGCGTGCCGCAGTTTCACGAGCCGAACTACGACCGCCACCACGGTAATCACGCAAGCCATACTTATGGAAGTAGGTAAAATCAGCATGTCCAGGGCGAAACACATCTTTTATGTTTGTGTAATCTTTTGACTTTTGATTTGTGTTATAAATTATCATAGCAATTGGAGTACCTGTGCTCAGACCTTCAAAAACACCACTGAGTATCTCTACTTTATCAGCCTCTTTTCTTGCTGTTTCAAACTCACTTTTCCCTGGTTTTCTACGATCTAATTCCGACTGTATATACGCTTCGTCTATTGTAAGTCCTGCAGGTACGCCATCGAGTAAACAGCCAATAGCAGTTCCATGAGATTCACCAAAAGTACTAAAGCGTAATTTCATTCCAAAACTATTCATTATTTTTCCTCTTTGAGCATACTTACCGCTTCTTCTGCAGCTATCTGTTGTGCTATTTTTTTGCTCTTTCCAACTGCACGAGCATACTCTTTGCCCTCAATCAATACAGCGACCTCAAACTCTTTGAGATGATCTGGCCCACGACTTGCCATAACTATATACTCAGGAGTGATACCAAATCTTGCTTGAGTTAACTCTTGCAAGGTTGTTTTAAAATCACGAAAGAGTGAGTCTAAGGAGATTTCTTCGTGGTTTGACTCTATAAGGTCAATAGCGATAACACTCACCACATCCAAACCAGCTTCAAGATAAATAGCGCCCATTACTGCTTCAAAAGCATTAGAGAGTAGAGAAGACTTTTCCCGTCCACCATTATTCTCTTCTGCATTAGAGAGTAAAATATAATCCCCTAAGCGTAGAGCTCTTGCAAGCTTATCAAAACCTGTCTCATTGACAAGGGATGCCCGTATTTTAGAAAGTTTTCCCTCATCTGATTTTCTAAACTTTGTAAAAAGATACTCACCAACTATAAGATCTAAAACCGCATCGCCTAGAAATTCAAGGCGCTCATTATCGTAGGGCTGTTTATAACTCTTATGTGTCAGCGCTTCGATAATGAGCGATTTATCTTTAAATGTGTAATTTAACTGTTTTTCTAAAATCTCTATCTTTTTATTCATTGTGTCCTCTTTTATAGTGAATCTTTCATGCTATTCATGTCTATCCTGCCCTCTTATCTCAATAAATTTTATGAGCTTTTAAAATTTCAATATACTCTTTACAAATCACTGAAAAGAGTTATTTTCTTCACTAAAATCCTTATGATAATCTTTTGTCAAACTCCACTCCACTCTTGATGTATCTATAAAGTGACAAGAGGAGCATCTATTAAAAGAAAAAGGATAGACTTGCTTGCAGTTGTCACATACATACTCAAAATTAAGTGTTGCATTGGCTCTATTTTTAAGCTTAATTAAAACATCAAATTCAAATACTGCACTTGATTGTGCTAAGTTAATATACCCTTTGGCACTATAGAGTTCTCTTAAAAATCCATTGTTTGAAATTATATCTAAATTCAAATCTTTTAACTCAAGGTTCCAAAGGATATCTACAATTACTTCACTCTTAGAACTATCAAAACTCTTCCATGCGAACTCTGGATTTACACGAAAAAGGTACTCATAGACTAAATATGCTAACTGGTGTGACTCTTTATAAACTGCAACTATCTCTATCGTTTTCTCTTCTGGCGTTGTGTTAAGATTATGTAATATATTCATTAGCTTGAGATAAGTTGTATCTAAAGATATATCTTTATTTAACTCATCAAGTGGTTCTAAAACATCTAACGCTGCCTTATAATCTCGCATATATTCATACACAAGTAAAAGATAACTCAGTGCCTGAGGTGTTCTCGGATTAACTTTTAAAATCTCTAAAAATATCTGCTTAGAACGCTCTAAGAATCCTGCTTTAAAGTAAGTCTTTCCAAGTAAAAACATAGTCTCTTTCTTATTCTCATAACTCCCTACATTTAACATCTCATTGTAAATCTCTATACTCTTTTCAAAATCACCATTTTTAGAGTAAGAGTGTGCTAGGAGTAACCACGATTTCTCGGAAAGCTCCCCCTTAGAGATAAGAATATTTAACTCACCTTGAGAAGGGAGGGTATTAAACTGCTTTAAAAACCTATCTAAATACCTTGAATCTTCAATACGCTTATACCGACTCCACCAATAGGAGAAAAAAGTAATCATAAAAATGATAACAAAGAAGATAATAATCGAAAAAAGAGGATCACGAAACTCTATAAAAAAACTACTCATTACTCATACACCACCACTGCATAATCATCTTTAAGTCTATAAAAAGTTGCATCAACACTCAGTTCCAAATCTTTAAGTTTTCCAAGCTGAATGAGTGAATTTTTACCGACTTTGATACCATTTTCACGAAAAAACTTTTTTATATTGACAAACTTTACATCCTCAACAAACTTATACTCAAACTCTTTATGAAGCCTCATCTTATCATAGGAAAATATATGTTCATTTACATGGAGTTGATCTGATGCAAACTTAATAGGAAGATACCCAGAAAGATCTGTTAAAATTTCTTGAATATGAAGATGTTTAGGAGGAAGTGTATCTTTTTTTACAAAGATATATTTATTGTTGAGTTTCATATTTGGTGTATTTTTCCAGTATTTATACGCTGGGTTTGATACACCAAGTTTTGAGGAGACCTCTCTCCAGAGCCAAAAAGAGTTTAATGTACTTGGTAAATGTGACATAACTTTTTCACTCCTACTATTAAATCTCATATAATTTGAACAAATCCAAATTATACTCAGTCACTAAAGCTTTGCCTTTAGGCAAGAAAGGAGTTATGACTCCTTCAAAGTCTCTTGTGGTAAAGATTATATAATCTTTTAGTTACAAGAGCCCTTAAAGAGGTTTTTAAAAAATTGCAGTAATTGTTTTTGTAACGACAAATCCACCAACAACAAGCCAAACAAACATACTTCCTGCTGTATAAAGTGGTGCAAGACCTAGACCTTTAAACTTTGCAAAGATTGTTCCCATACCAAGTGCTGTCATAGCCATTGTAAGTAAGAATGTATCAACTTCATTAATATTTCCAATAATTGAGTTAAGAACTACTGCCGTATCAGAAAGAGTGTCTGCTTTGAGTCCAAAGTATGTTACGAGTACAGAATAAAATCCTGCCATACCAACAAAGTAAACTGCAAACCAAGGAATAGTAAGAGTTAAGCCATTACCAGCGCCACCAGCTTTTTTCGCTTGCATAGAGAGGTAAAGACCAAGAACGATAAGCATAGGAGCAATCATAATTACACGAGTCATCTTCACAATTACTGCTGAGTTTGCCATCTCTACTGGAGCACCTTGCACTGAAGCAGGAACTGCAACAACTTGTGCAACTTCATGGATAGTACCACCTACATAGATACCGAATTGTTGTGGTGTCATATGTAAGAATCCTGTAGCAGGTTCAATGATAGAAGCATAAAGTACAGGGTAAAGGAACATAGAGATAGTACCAAAGAGAACAACCATAGAGACAGCTACTGCTGTTTTATGACCCTCAGCTTCAAGAACTGGCTCAGTTGCAAGAACTGCTGCTGCACCACAAACGGAAGCGCCTGCTGCTGTTAGCATTGAAGTATCTCTATCCATTTTAAATACTTTCATACCTAGGTAAGTACCTATAAGAAAAGTAGTTGAAAGCATGATAAGTGAAACCATAAATCCGCTCATACCAACATCCATAATCTGTTGAAATGTTATACGAAAACCGTAAAATACAATTGCAAAACGAAGAATTTTCTTACCTGAGAAAGTAATACCTGTTCCCCATTCACTTGGGATATGTTGATGCAAAGTATTTGCATAAAAGATACCCATAACAATACCAATAACAAGAGGTGATATACCCAAAGCCTTTACTGGTGCTAATCCTGCAATCATAGTTGCTGCTGCTGCGAAAATAGCAACAAATATGATTCCAGAGATAGTACCTTTTCTATTTTCTGCTGAAAATGCCATTATAAACCTTTATAATTTAGATAAGTAATTAAACTATGAGTGCAATTATAGCAAAATATTATTTTACTTCTATTTCCATTTTAACTTTTACATATTTACTGCCACTCTTTTCTTGTTCTAAGCCAAGTAAATAAGTAATTCTATCTGCAGAAATAAATTTTTCGTTTACGAGATAATTCATAATACTTTTTACTCGCGACATTGCTAAAGCTTCAAGTTCTTCTTTTGTCACATGCTGTATATTTATGCAGAGATCAATTAAGGCACTCTGGTAGGCTCTTTTAAATTCATTATCACTCAATTCTTTATGTAACTTATCCTGAAGCGCTTCTAAAACTGCATCATCCCCTTGCTCTGTATAAATATCTTCTAAAAGATCTATACTCATTGCACTCTCATGCTCCTCTCTATTTTTAAGACCACTCTTATGCATAACAATATCTATAAGCTTCTCTAATTGGAGTGCTTTCCTATCATTCACTTGATCATAAGAAGAGAAAATTTTCAGTGATATTTTTGGTTTTTTCATTAAAATTTTTGCAATTATGTCTAATTTTTCACGCTCAGGAGGGGATATGCTCGCACCACCTCTTTCAAAATCAATAAACTCCAATTTTTGTGCATCAAAGCCCATTACCGAACCAAGAAATTTAAATGGAGATGTAACAGCCTTAGAGATAATACCTCCCAAAGTTTTTAAAACCAAAGGTCCATACTTAAAGTCTGGTGCATCAACATTTCCCTCTACAGCCATATCCATATCAATAACACCCTCATTATCTTCAAGCAGACCAAAAACGAACCCTAAAGGCAGAACAGTAATATTTTCATCCTCTACCTCTTTACCTAAAACAACCTTTTTCAAAATAACATTGTTTCCACCACGAAGTTTAGAGTTTAAAATATCATAATTCAAATCAAGATACAATTTTCCAGAATCAATCTCATGCCCTGCAAATGATGCACTATAGCCACTTAGAGAGTTCAAGTTAAGATTTTTAAAGTTAAAAGCTAAATCAGTATACTCTTTAGGGTTAGCACTATCTACACTTCCTTTAAGTCGTGTTGATCCATACTTATCTACATCTCCACTGATGTTGACATACATTGTCCCATGTGCTGTATTTGAGAGCGAATAAATAACACCATTGAGATTATGAATATTTGTATGAAACTTTATAGGTATTGAGTAATCTGCAAACTCTGCACTTCCTAGTGATACATTAACTCTACTAATATACATAGGGAAAGTTGCACTCTTTTTTTTCTCTTTTTTAGTATCTGATTTTTTTGTTAACTGAGAAAAGTTAAGTACCTTTTTTTTATCTATTTTGGCTTTTACATAAAAAGAATCCACATCAAGTTCGTTCACATAGAGTCTATTTGGTGAGAGTTCTAGTGTGAATGCATCTGTTTTTACTTCACTCAGGGATAAGAGGAGAGTATTGTCAAGACTGCTATTTACAAAAAGTGAATTCAAATCAAAACTACTCTCAACTCTTAAATCGGGCTTCTTTTTACTCGGTTTATACTCTGTTTTCCCTTTTAAAGAGAGCATACCATCTCGTATCTTTACAAATGCACTCTCTTGAACATAAGGATTAAAATTTTGCAGTGCTATATCTTTTATGATAAATTTTCCTTTTTGTTCTAGGGGAGTATGTTGTAGTTTTCCTTTAGTTTTTACAGTTCCAGATCTATTGATACGCATAGAGGTATCGTATGATAACCAATGATTTTTTCTACTATCTATATTAAAGAGATTTATATTTATATTATCTACTATCTGCTCTGTTTTCTGCTCTAATGAGTTATCTACAAAAGCTAACTTAGCCCCTTTTAAAGCAAAATGTTTTACCTGAGTAAGATACTTACTCGGACTCTTTTTTTCTACTTTTTCTTTTTTTGGAATAACTAAATCATTGACATTTAAAGTAGCATCTTTATACTTTTGAATATGTGCATCTAAAGCATCTACTAAAACATCTCCAACTCTCAGTTTTTCCTCTTTTGTATCTAGTGAGATTTTAGAGATTCTAAACGCTTTAAAACTACTCAATTTCTCCTGTGAATTTGCCTTTAGCATAGAAAAATCTTTTAAAGTAAGGTTTGCATCTTCTACATCAAGATAAACTTTTGAATCCTCTTTGTAAAGTCTACTTGCAACATTAAAGCCAGCAGATAGGCTTTTTAAATCAAGGTTATACAAACTCAATGCTTTCTTAGCCTCAGTATCGATATAAGGTTTAAAATCTATTACATTAAAATCAGACAATGATGTAAGCGCATTAATCTCTAAATTTTTATGTGCGATACTCCCTTTTGAGAGCAGTTTCGCCTTCTCATTTATACTCATAGAAAGTTCATAGAAAAATGGCTTTTCTCCTTTAAGTGTCACATTGTGAAGGTTTAAACTCAAATCTTTCACTCTTGATGTCACCGATGGTTCTATATACTTATCATTAAATACCAAGCCTATTTTCGACAATTTTACTTCATTGACTAAAAGTTTCCACTCTTTTTCACTGCTATTATTCTCTTTTGATGATGCAGTGTTTACCTCAACATACCCTTGCCAATCAATAGAGCCGTTTCTATCTCTCTGAGCCTGAACTTGTAAGCCTTTTAACTTTACTAAAGGAACTTTAATATCTTGTGTCAATGGCTGAACCCATGCATCAGCAACAGCAAATCTCTCAAGCCTTAAGATATCTTTGGATCCACCTTTTGGAATAACTCTTAATTTTTCTAAAGTGATATCAATATCATTTATAGTGGTCGCATTTATATCATCTGCATTAAAAGCATAATTTGCGTGAAAAGAGAGTTTACCATCCGCTACTTCAATATTTAACATATCTTTAATGTACTTATATTTTGTATAGAGTTTACTCGCTTGGATATCTAAACTTCCATCAACTTTGAGTGGAGCAAAGCCTCTAATATTTGACTTAAAGTCAATAAATCCACCATCTTCTACTTTAGAGTAAAAGCGTACTACTCCATCACTAGAGTTAAGATCTGCCGTATCTATATCTTTAAGAATAAATCCAATATCATGAAAAGAAGATTCAAATAGATCTTTATGTGTGAAATCTTTGTAAACTAATAGACCCTCTTCTACTTTTAATCTTTTTACGATGAAGCGTAAAGAATTTGTACTCTCTTGCGTTTTTGAACTCTCCTTTGGTGAATCATTAAAAACACTTAAGAGATTAATCTTTTTATCTTTACTATAAACTACAGATATTTTCGGTTCTTTTAAAGAGAGTTCTTTTATCTTAACAGCACCCAAGAGTAAAGAAGAGGGGTCAATATTTATCTTAAATGATGTAAAAGAGAGAAGAGGTTTCTTCTCTGAGGAGAGTGTTCGTAAACCCTCTATATCGAGGGTAAAGATATATGGATTAAAATATATATTCGCTATTTCAATTTTGGATAGAGAAGTTTTTTCATCAACAAACTTAACAAGCTGTGACTTGATAACAATAGGAACAATAAAAAATCCAAATAGAGAATAAAAGAGAAAGAAGTATAAAATTATTTTTTGTAAACGAGTAGACACGATAAACTCCAGAGTATTTATACTTGGAGTTTATCCTTTTTCAGGTTAAAGAGTGATTATTTAGCAGCTTTTACAACACTCTCTTTTGGATAGATAAAAATCGATTTTCTAATAACTGAGATCTTTTTACTCTTCTTGCCATCTTTATCAAAAGCATAGGCATGAATGGTAATAGGGATAATAGTATCTTTTCTTACATCATCCACTAACATTTCTGTTGTTCTTAGCGTTACCACTTTTTTCTTTTTAGCACCTGGTGTAGCATTAAAAGGTTTTGATGGTTTAATAATTTTAATTTTTCCTTCCATCCCTTTAGGTGGTATAACATCAAAGTAGAACTTCATAGGCTTATTTTGTGTGTTTTGTAGTAAAAACACATAAGAGTTATCTACTCGTACTTTTCCATCACTCAGTGCTTTTGTAGAGTAAAGACGCGTCTCTTTATTGATATTTAAAAGCATATGCTCTTTTTTACTTCCCATCAAACCTAATATAATAGTAATACCCACAAGCAGCGCAATATACGCTAAAACTTTCGGACGGAAATATTTCGTTTTTCCCTTTTGGTCTACTATCTCATAATCACTAGACCATGTTACAAGAGATGGTTTTCCAAGTTTACCCATAACAGTAGTACATGCATCAACACACTCTAAACAGTTGATACACTCCAACTGCAGACCTTGACGAATATCAATGTGTGTCGGACATACAGTTACACAAGATTCACAAGTAGTACACTCTGCTTGTGGCTCCTCAACTTGAATCTCTTTTTGTTTTGTAAATTTTTTCTTATGACCCTCATATATATGTCCCCCTCTATGCTCATCATAGAGCGCCATAACAGTATGCTCATCATATAAAACAGACTGTACACGCGAGTAAGGACAGACATAAATACAGAAGTTCTCTTTTAAAAATACTATATCATAAATCAGAAAGAGTGCCACGCCTAAAACAAATCCAATCATAGTCATGTGATCAGCAGGATTCGCCATATACTTGAAAAAATCTTCAGGAGGGACAAAGTACCAAATGAAATCTGCACCAGCAACTACAGCTAAAAGAGACCAAATAAGTACAGCAATAACTTTTTTTACCTTGTTCTCAGGTTTTGACATATCAGGTTCTTGCTGTTTGTTTTTAATACGCTTACGAAGTTTTAAAATCTTTGTCTCTATTAAATCTCTATAGATGACACGGAAAACAGTTTGAGGACACATCCATCCACAAAAGACACGCCCACCAACAACAGTCATACCAAATATTCCTAAGAAAAGTAACATCAGTAAAAATGGCATTAAATACAACTCTTGCATATCAAACTGCACAAAAGCTAAATGCAACTTCATCTTATCAAAGCTCAATAAAAAGAAGTGATTTCCATTTATTACTATCCAAGGAAGCACTAAAGAGATTATAGTTGCTGTTACATACATATAGTAGCGCTTTATTCTCCAAGGGCTTTTTATTTTAAAATCTTTTACTGCTTTACTCATTCAGGTTCCTTCCTTATATCTATATTTCACGAATTATACCCAATAATAAAAACAAATTCCCTTTAAAAAAGAAAAACATCTATAAATTTAAGTAATTTTAATCATTTGAATATATTATGTGATATTTTTGTTATAAAATTACCAACCAAAACCTAGCTGCGCCATATATCTTCTATCTTCTATTGTCGTATCTAAAGTACCTATCTCTTCTTGGTATGTAGCGAGATTCAATTTGAAAAGACTCAGTTCCATATTTAATCCTGCTGTATATGCACTTTGGTACATACCAAGATTCAGGGCTGTACTAAAAAAAGTGCTATCAATTAAACCAAGTCCAACCCCAAGGCGAACACGCTTCATTACATCACTATCAGTATAATCTTTCCATGTAACATCACCTGAACTATCATAAGTATATTGACGGATTGTATTTGCATTAAAAGCATCCACATAATCTGCAGCAATTACTAACTTATTCATAAAAGATACATCTGGAGTTATAGAGGCACCAAAGTTTACAGTCGTTGGTTGTCCACCATAATTATTATCCATAGACATTGATCCAATGTTCATAACACTCATTCCAAGTGCAGGATGCCAAAAGTTATTTGGCAGAGGATGATAAGTTACCCCTAAATCTACTCCAAAGCCACTTGATTGCTTTTCATACTTTGCTCGTAGTTTATCTACGAGTTCTAGCATATCATTACTATTAGCAACATCACTAGCACTGAGAGTACCTTCATAAGACTGTTGCATAATAAATTTGGCACCAACACCGATATCTATTCGTCCATAATCAGTATCAAAAGGTTTTGCAGCACCTAAAACTATACCACCATATCCTCTTGAACTCGATGCGATTATACCATTAGAATCATTTGTATGCGGCTGTAAGTTTGCATCTGTAGCAGCTAAAAGACCTACACTCCAAGCAAATGCATCAGAATTTTTAGAGACTGCAGTATAGTTATCCACTGAATAATGGAAATGCTCTCCATTATACTTTTCTAAAACTTTTATCACATCCTCAACTTTATTTGCACCATTAAGGTCATTTGCAAAGTCTAAGGTTTGTGCTGTTGCAGAGAGTCCAACACTTAAAATATCAACAACAAATCCATCCTCTTTTTTTATATCTGTCAGACCTGCAGGATTTGAGAAAACAGATGTCGAATACGCGCCCACAGCTACATTTGTTCCACCCATTCCCATAATTCTTGGATCTTTATAGAGATAAGCAAACTCACCACCAAGCGCCATTAATGAAGTTGTAGCACCAAGTAGTGCTAATGTTACTATCTTCTTTTTCATTTTTATTCCCTTTTTAGTTATTTCTATTTAAGAAATCAATTACTACTTGCTCTGTAATCTTTCCTGTTTTTGAACAAGAACTTCCATTAAACGAACCATCAATTAAATCACACTTAAATTCATCTACATTTGATTGTACATCACTTGGAGCAACCGTTTTGACTATACCTAAACCATCATTGAGTGTGTCCACTAAAACACTCGCAGTAGTAGTGTCTTTAGAATTTCTATCTTCATTTAAAGGACAAGGGTAATAGCCTGGTACTTTTTGAGTTGTTCTTGCAGTAAAATCATTATTTGGACAATACCCTACTGTTAATGTAGTAGAAGGGCTATTTTTTGTAAGTAAAAAATCATTTGCTTCACCATTTACCGTAATTTCAAGAACTCCATATGTTTTTTGTGACTGAGTAAATGTTACATCTCCTTTTGGAGAGAGCGTACACTCCGCATCCACTTTCGATGCCGCAGTAGTATACTGCATAGCACAAACAGATGCTTTTAACTTTGGATCTACTTCACCCGTAGAGAGTTTTGAGAGATTATCTGTTAAAAGATTAATCGTTTCTGCCGCCTTAGTGGTTAATGTAAGCCCCATATAAAGACAAACATTTTGTTCAGAAGTACTTAATATTTTACCTGAAACACATGCATCATTTACAACTTTTGTAAAGTATACAGATGCTTGACTCAAATCAGAAAAAGCATTAGGAGAAGGGTTGTCTCCAATAATGGTTTTAGTGTAGTTAGAGAAAGCATCTCCCGCACCAATAGAATCACTTGAAGCAAATGCACTTATAACATTAGAGATAGTAAAACCAGCTTTCCCCATATATGCAGAACCTAACATCAAGTTAACATCAGCATCAGCACTATCTTTTGGTAATTTATCTATAACACCTACAAAATCTTTTTTATCTAGCATCTTCTGTACTGCAAGATAATTCTCACCTTCGCTATCTCCTCCACAACCACTCATTAATAACACGAATGCAGAGAGTGAACTTAATAATACTTTTTTCATCATAGTATGCTCCTTACTTTAATTATAGCACAATTTCATTTTAGACTCTTTTTAAAAGCCTCTTTTATGCTCTAATTTGCTAAAATAAGCTCACTATAATTTAAGCAAAAGATTTACATATGAATACAAAAAACTATATCTTAGAAACTATAAAAAAACGCCCTCTTATTATTGATGGGGCGATGGGTACACAACTCCAACAACGAGATGACAAGATTCCTAAAGAGGCATGGGAAGGGAATGAGGGTTGTAATGAACTTCTCAATGTTACCGCCCCCGATATTATGGAAGAGATTTTTCATGCCTATCTAACCGCAGGTGCGGACCTTATCA
>JALSUU010000083.1 GCA_027071075.1 Sulfurimonas sp.
CTCTTGAAGATATGGAGTTTGTACAGTTTCACCCATCAGGTCTTTCAGGAAATGGTGTTCTTATCTCTGAAGCCGCTCGTGGTGAGGGTGGACGCCTTTTTAACTCAAAGGGTGAAAGATTTATGGAAAAATATGCTCCAAATGCTATGGAACTTGCATCTCGTGATGTAGTATCTCGTGCGATTATAAATGAAATCCGTGAGGGTCGTGGTGTTGGTCCAAGAAAAGATGCTGTTTACATTGATGTGACACACTTAGGAAAAGACCTTATTATGGAGAGACTCCCTGAGCTTCGTGATTTAGCTATCACTTTCTTAGGTCTTGATATGATTAAAGAGCCTATTCTTATCTCTGCTACTGCACACTACTCTATGGGTGGTATTCCAGTAAATATCGCTGGAAATGTTCGTAAAAACAATGATGAATTTATCGAAGGTTTTTATGCTGCTGGAGAGTGTTCTTGTGTATCTGTTCACGGTGCAAACCGTTTGGGTGCAAACTCTGTTCTTGAAGCACTCCTATTTGGTAGATTTGTTGGAAAAACAATGGTTGCAGAGATTGATGATATTGAACTTCGTCCAGCCACTGAAGATGATGCAAAAACTGCATTAGCAGAGGTTGAGTGGGTTCTTTCAAATAATGGTCATGAAAAGATTACTGAATTAAGAGAAGAGTTGCAACAAAGTATGACAGCAAATGCTGGTGCATTTAGAACAAAAGAGACTTTAGAGATTGTAATCGAAAAAGTAAAAGAACTTCGTGAGCGTTTTAAAGATATCCGTATCAAAGATAAATCAAAAGTATTTAATACAGAACTTCAAGAAGCTATTGAGTTTGGGCATATGCTTGATTACTCTGCTTTTATTGTTGAGTCTGCTATTGCTAGAAATGAGAGTCGTGGTGCTCACTTTAGAGAGGATTTTGACACTCGTAATGATGAAGAGTTCTTAAAGCACACTATGAGTTACATGGATAAAGATGGTAACATCAGACTAGATTACATGGATGTTGTTTTAGGCAAACATGAACTAAAAGCTAGAACTTACTAAAAGGAAGAGAGAACTTATGAGTACACACACAATAACTACACAAAAAGTAAACTTCAAGGTATTTCGTTTTAATGCTGATGAAGATTATCTTCCGTACTACGAAGATTATTCGATGGATGTTACATCTGAAGAAGTTGTTTTAGACATCCTTAACAGAATCAAATGGGATCATGATGGAAGTTTTTCTTATAGAAGATCTTGTCGTCATGGTATCTGTGGAGCATGTGCCATTAAAGTAAATGGTCGTTCGACTCTTGCATGTAAAGAGAGTATGACAGAGATGATAAAAATCTTTGGAAACGACATGACTATTGAGCCACTGAGCAAAAAGCGTGCTGTAAAAGATATGATTATAGATAAGGGTGATTTTTGGGCAAAACATACTGCTATACAACCTTATCTTATTTCTGATGTTGAAGAACATCCTGAGCATGAGCACCTAGTGACTCCTGAAGAAGCGGAAGAGCTGAATGAAGCAGACCTATGTATTCAGTGTGGTGCTTGTCACTACGCTTGTCCAGTAGTTGAGATAAATGAAGACTACTTTGGACCTGCTGCATTTGCAAAAGCCTACAGATTTGAAGCAGATGTTCGTGATGATGCACATACTTCAAGACTTATTGATCTTCATAAAGAGGGTCAAGGTGTTTGGGACTGTGTCAAATGTATGGAGTGTGCGGAAGTATGTCCTAAAGATGTAGACCCTATTTCTAAAATTACTTCTCTTCACAATATGCTCTTTAGAGAGGGAGTTGCAACT
This sequence comes from Sulfurimonas sp., assembly GCA_027071075.1. Lineage (GTDB taxonomy): Bacteria > Campylobacterota > Campylobacteria > Campylobacterales > Sulfurimonadaceae > Sulfurimonas. Next base: position 1,810 of record JALSUU010000083.1, read on the forward strand.
TCAAATGTTGCTACGAGACATGCTGTAGGATTTAAAAACTCTATCGCTAAGAATGGTGTACTCGATGAGGGTGGTTTAGTTCTTTACTCTGAACTAGCTGGAATTGTAAAGCATGTACCAGTAGCACTTAAAATGTTTAGAAAAGGTAAAATTGTTCCACCATGGGGCATTACTAAATCAGATAATCTTGATGAGATTCAAAAACTTGTAAAATCTTCATCAACTGCAAAGTTCTAGGAGTCAATAATATGGAAAAATTAAAATACGCACTTTTTACAGGTTGTACAGCAAAACAGAGTACACCTGAGCAAATGATGTCTACTATGGCTGTTGCAGATAAACTTGGAATCGAACTTGTTGAGTTAACAGAAGCTTCTTGTTGTGGAGCTTCTCACTTACAAGATTATGATGACTTTTTATCTTTAGTTCTTAATGCTAGAAATATAGCGTATGCTGAAAAGCATGGCTTAACAATGGTTACTATCTGTAATACTTGTCAACTCAATACAGCTATGACTAAACACCGTTTAGATAATAATGCAGAGCTAAAAGCAAGAGTAAATGAAAAGCTTGAAGAAGTTGGTTTAGAGTACAAAGGTACATCTAAAATTACTCACTTCTTATATGCTATTATTGATGATATCGGTCTTGATAAGATTAAAGAGATGGTAGTAACACCTCTTTCTCAGTTTAATATAGCTCCTTTTTATGGTTGTCATAACATCCGTCCATCAGAGCTTCAAAATGAGACACATGATACGCCAGAGACTCCATATAACCCTACTTCACTTGATGATCTTATTGTCGCGTGTGGTGGTGCTAGTGTTGACTATGAAGAGAAAAACAAGTGTTGTGGTTTCCATGCTGAGCTCCAAGCTCCAAAAACAGCTGCAATTCTTACCGGAAATGCAATTGCTGGTGCTATGGATGGTGATGCAGACTGGATGGTAACTCCTTGTCCACTTTGTCACTTAAAGCTAGATACACAAACACACCATGCATCAGAAGCTATTGGTCGTGAAGTTTCACTTCCTGTTTTACATATGCAACAAATGATAGGACTTGCTCTTGGTTGTCCTGTTGAATCACTAGGTTTAAAGCATCACCTAGTAAATGTAGACTTCGTTTAATCTACACCTCTTTTCCCGCTAATCGCGGGAAACCTCTTACTTTTACTATATACTAAACTCAATCTAAATAATGGAAATATAATGTCAGACTCAATAGAAATCATCTCTTGGAATGTAAATGGAATTCGTGCTGTCGCTACAAAAGAGGCACTTAAATGGATAGATGAGAGAGATACTGATATTCTTTGTCTCCAAGAGATAAAAGCACTTCCTGAGCAGATGCCAAATGAACTCTTTGAAAAAGAGTATACAGAACTTCATATAAATTCAGCAGAGAAAAAAGGGTATAGTGGAACAGCTACCTTTTCTACTATTAAAAGTGATTATACTGCAACGGACAAGCATATAGACACAATGAATGAAGGGCGTATTATTGAGTCGCATTATGGAGATATAGTTCTTTTTAATATCTACTTTCCAAATGGTCAAAAGAATCAAGAACGACTTGATTATAAGATGCAATTTTATGATGATTTACTTGCACACTGTGAGAAGCTCAGGGAAGAGGGAAAAAGTATAGTTATCTGCGGAGATGTGAACACTGCTCACAAAGAGATAGATTTAAAAAATCCAAAAGCAAACTCTAAAAAATCAGGTTTTTTACCAATAGAGAGAGAGTGGATAGATAAACTCCTAAATCATGGATATGTAGATACCTTTCGTTATGTAAATGGAGATGAAGCTGATAGATATAGTTGGTGGTCATACCGTTCAAATGCACGCCTTAATAATGTGGGATGGAGGATTGATTACTTTTTTATAAGCGAAGATCTTTGTGAATCACTTGAGGATGCTTTTATTCTTGAGTATATCACTGGTTCGGATCATTGTCCTGTGGGAATTCGTCTAAGTATTTAGGTGTCTCTAAAAGGGTTGCTTTAGCATAACCCACATATTAAGTCCCTCTTGCCCATAAGCGACTTCTAAACGCATAGGTACTTTCGCTGTAAGGGCACGAAGACTAACTCCAACATCATACTTCATATCACTCATAAGCTCTTTTATATCATATCGAGGAGCTACCCTACCCGATTCTGCAAATAGAACCGTTTGAAACCAATCAATAGGAAATGGATTCCAGCTTAATCCTTTTATAGGGTTGTAATCAGGAATCACTCTATACTCTGCAGCAAAGTATAAAGCCGCTTTATCACTAAATCTATCCATATCATAGGCTCGCATTCTATTGTATCCGCCAAGTCTTGCACCTTCCCACATAGGAGGTTGATTTTTATCAAGTAAACCATTTTTATGCTTTTTATTACTATTCCAAGATGGAGAGTAGGCACTCCAAGTATTGAAAGCAATTACATTATGCCGACTCCATTGAAAGTTTGGTAATTCAATATAGTAAGAGTATCTCGCTTCTATAGCACTCCAACTCTGCGTTGAACTCATAAATCCAAAATCCATTGAAGTCTGAATTTTCATATTATATCCTCGACTAGGATTATCGGGGTAGTCTGTATTATCATGTTCGAGGGATACTCTTACACCATTTGTGTTGAGTTCTCGATGATGTAAAAACTTATCTGCTGTAAATCTTTTATGAAAAACTTTTAATCCAAAAATAGTTTGTCCAGAGACAAAAGGAATACCATTTCCTTGATTGTCACGATTTATAGCAATACCTCTATCTAGTTCTATAATAGGTGTAATATTACATTTTCCTTCACCAAAAGGAAGTACAAAACGAAAATCTAATTCTGCCCAGTTATTATAGCCCTGTGTCTGAAAAGGTGTAAAGTTAGCTTTATCTGTAACATCCAAATCTTTTACAGAATCATTATTTCCATCGAGATAAATACGCTGATTTGGAAAGTAAGCATAGTTTCCTAGAAACGATACAAACATCCTCTTTGAAAAAAAAGGTTTATATCCATCTATACCAAATGAAAAACCTTTGGAGTTCGCCTTAGAGTGAGACACTCCCTCTCCAGTAAAATTTTGTACGGGTAACTTTTGACCAAGATAAGCTGTTGCAACCATTGTAACTTGTGGTTGTAAAAAACCATTTGCAATGCCAATAACCCCACCTGTAACACCTGTACTATCAGAACTAAAAAGATAGGGTAAAACTATCCAAGAATTACTTTCATCTTTGTGCTTATTTATATCTTTAACAATAAACTCAGTAGCACCCACATCTATACTACATAGAGTAGTCACAAGAACTAAAGAGCGAGTGAAAGTTCGCATTATCTAATATTCCTACTTTGCTTTTGGTCTAAAGGCTTTTATAACATCTTCATTTACTTCTAAAAAAGGACCCTCTATAAGATCTATGCAGTAAGGAACAGCAGGAAAAACTGCATCAAGACACTCTCTGATAGATTTTGGTTTTCCTGGAAGATTTATAATAAGTGATTTTCCTCGAATACCTGCTGTTTGTCGTGAAAGAATAGCCGTTGGAACATACTGAAGACTTACTTGACGCATAAGTTCTCCAAAACCTGGCATCATTTTCTCACATACATTTTCAGTAGCTTCTGGTGTCACATCACGAAGAGCTGGACCTGTCCCACCAGTTGTCACGACTAAACAACACCCTGCATCTTCACATAACTCTATCATAGTTTTTTCTAAGATATCTTGCTCATCAGGAATACATCTATAAACTATCTCAAATTCACTTTTGAGATACTCTTTCATAGTATCTTGAATCGCTACACCACTAATATCTTCATAGATACCTTTACTCGCTCTATCACTTGCTGTTATTACACCGATTTTAATTTGACTCATATTTTTTTCTCCATTTTAATTAGTTTGTAAAAAGTGGTTTGCCTCTTTTATATAGGTAACAGTCGCTACCTCTTTAAAAAAGCTCTCTACCGATTTCACATCAACAATAGCATCCATCCCACCAAGATAAACCTCTATCTTAATACCTAAATTCTCTAACTCATGAAGTGTCTCTAATGACCACTTATACTCAAGTAACTCTCTAAGCTCTTCTAGCTCTGTTTCGCACTGCTCTACAATTTTTAAATCATATGGTAAAAAACAAGTAGCCAAAAACTGATTAAGATATTTTTCTTTATTTTTTTTATAGGACATAAGCTGTAGTCGCTTAAACTTCTCATCTTTACTTTGAAAAAAAGCAGGTGAAAAGAGTTGTAAGGTATCTATTCTTTGTCCATTTTCAATGGCTTTAAGAGTGAAAGAGAGTGCTTTTATCGCCCCATAACTAAAACCACTAACACAAAAATCATTTTCATGTAAGTAATCTCTAAAAAGGTACTTCTCATTTTTGAGAGAAAAACCACTAAAGAACTGCATCAACTAACTTCTTTACCTCTAACTTAGAGATGCTTTCTCTCTCAAAAAGTATACTCTCTACCTCTTGTGTAACAGAAGGAAATGAGTTGATAAGATTAGAACACTCATCATAAAGTCTTTTTAATATAATCTCCTGCTCACCCTCTTTAGGAAGTAAAGTAGTAGCCATTCCATAATCATGACACATTTTAAACACTATCTCTTTGGCTTCAATTAAATCATTTTTAGAACTACTTGAGTGTTCATTAAACTTAATATCACAAGCAACAGTTCCTGCTAAAAGCATCTTTACACGAGCTTCTAATTCACTTTTCATAAAAGGTTCATCTATAGTAGGGGTGAGCTTTTCATTTGAAAGCATTAACTTCTCAAATGGCAAATCAAAGTAGGTTGCCACTACAGCTTTTGCTGCTTGATAAGTGATACGATATTTTTTTTGTTTATCACTCAGCATCTGCAGTTTTTTCTTTCCAAACATCACCTTATCTTTTACTTGATGAAAATGCTCAATAGTCACATGAAAATCATTTTGGCGTAAAGAGAGAAGTGCTGCTTCATTGACAAGTGCGGCTAAAGCAGCGCCATTAAATCCAACTGTCATATTTGCCACTACTTTTACATCTAAATCATGCGGTACTTTTTCAAGATATTTCATCAAAATAGACTCTCTCTCACGCTTTGTAGGAAGTTCAACAAAAACGCGTCTATCAAAACGACCAGCCCGTAACAGCGCTGAATCAAGAACATCTATCTTGTTTGTAGCAGCTACAACAATAACACCACTTGAGCCCTCAAAACCATCCATCTCCGTTAAGAGTTGATTAAGTGTTCCTTCTCGCTCATCACTTCGCTCACCACCTCTTTTTTTTCCAACAGCATCAATCTCATCAATAAATATAATACTCGGGGCATTTTTCTTCGCCGCTGAAAAAAGTTCATGAACTCGTTTCGCACCCATTCCTACATATATCTGAACAAAGGAAGCACCACTTTGATAGTAAAATGGAACATCTGCCGCATGTGCAACGGCTTTAGCTATCATAGTCTTTCCAACACCCGGAGGTCCTACAAGTAAAACGCCACGAGGCATTCTAGCACCAAAACTTTTATAGCGTTTTGGATTTTTCATAAAATCAATAATCTCTTCAAGCTCTATTTTAACATCACTAATTCCACCGATATCATCAAAACTAATTTCACTATTTGTCGCCTCAACAACACAATCACCTTCACTTTGAGAAGAAGACACACTACTTTTTTCTATACCCTTCGTTGTAAACTTTAAGCCATTTCTATTTTGTAAAAAACGAATAAAGAGAGAGAGTCCGCCAAGGAACAGTATAAAAGAGAGAATGTATATAAGTATCTGTGAACTACTTTGCACTTCTACCTTATAATCAACAAACATCTTTGGTGTTACTTGTGTTGAAGCAATTTTAAAGTACCCTTTTTTCGTTTTAAGATAGACATACTCTTTTGAGATAACAACCTTTGTCACTTCTTTTTCACTCAGCATCTGTGTAGCTTCTTCAAGTGTCACAGGTGTTGCTGTATCTCGTAAAAGAGCAAAGAGTATAAGTGCAATGATTATAAAAGCAGATGAGAAAAGTGCTATACGATTTGTTTTAGAGATTGGCATAATTCCCATCCTTTCTGACTTCATAATTTTCAATATTTATCCAGTTTCCAATCAAATCTTCTTTTGAATCAATGGTTATTTTATTAAAGTACTGATCTATTCCATGATAGAGACCATCTTTAGATGATTCTACTAAGACATCAAGTTCTCCAGAAACTTGCTTTCTAAAATCATAATTTTTTGCATCAACTAAATCTTGAATCTCATGAAGTCTCTCTTTAGCCACTCTTCCATTTACCTCAGGTTTCATAGTTGCAGAAGGTGTTCCATCACGCTTAGAGTAAGTAAAAGCATGTAGATGTGTTAAGGGCAACTCTTTTGCATTACGCATAGCTTCTAACCATACCTCTTCACTCTCACCAGGGTGTCCTGTTATAAAGTCTGTTCCTATAGCAAAACCTTTCTCAGCTAAAAACTCAAAAAGCTCTCTATCTTGTTTATAAACATTGCGTCTATTCATAAGTTTGAGCATCGTTGGAGAGGTATGTTGCAGAGCTATATGCATATGCTTTTCCATCCAAGGTTCATCCAAAATCTCTTTAAATTCATCACTTATTTGAATAGGTTCAACACTTCCTAAACGGATTCTTCTGACTCCTCGTATTTGTGACATTCTCTTCATAAGTCTTGCTAAAGATGTTCTTTTATCCTGACCATAACTTCCAACATTTGTACCTGTCAAAATAAACTCTCCAAAACCATTCAGAGCTAAACGAGAGACTTGTTCAAGTATTTTTTCTTCATCCATACTTCTTGCATCACCACGAACAAAAGGAATGATGCAGTAAGAACAGCGAAAATTACACCCCTCTTGAATCTTAATAAATGCCCTACTCTTTCCAATAAAATCATCGACTATTGCATCATCTATATGATTTAAATCACCTGGATCATAAAAAGGTTTCTCTCTCTTCAAAAGTGTGTCTATTTTTACTTTTTCGCTCTGACCAAAAACACCATGTATACGCCCCTCTTTTAAAAGAGATTCCCCTTTTGTATGTGCTCCACATCCCGTTAAAAAAAGCTTTGCAGCATTTCCAGACTTTTCTACTCCAGAGATATAAGAGCGAACATGTGTATCTGCGCCATTTGTTACTGTACAAGAGTTTATAACTATGGTATCCGCTTCTGCTTCATTTTCAGTCACTTCATACTCTTGCATAGCGCTCATCATAACTTGCGAGTCATATATATTTGTTCTACAGCCAAAGGTTTTAAAAAATACTTTTTTTTTCATCTATACCATCTCATTATTATGTTCTATTGGTGCTTGGCTTTTCATATTTACATGAAGTTGCTGTGTTGGGTAAGCAATAGTTATATCATCTGCAGCATTAAAAGCATCAACTATTTCTAAAGATATCACACTTCTAAGTGTCAGCGTAGCATAGGCATTTGTCAGATACCATGCTTCTATATCAATTCCATTTGGCTCTATAAAGGAGAAGATTCTTGGTTCAACATTTGTATTTTTGAGACTATAGTGTTGACGCAATTTATTTAACTGTTTTCTCGTAATATCTGTATACCCTTTAGAGAATTTTTTAGTAATCTCTTTGGTTAAGTGCATAGCTTTTTTATGATTAGAATCAAAGGTAATAGTTATCTTCACTCCATCCCAAACAGTCTTTAAAGAGTTATGGGTATAGTTTGCTATCATGCGTGTAAAAACATAGTTATTGGGAACAAACATAATTCTTCCTGCACGACGGTTATGCATAATAGATGTCAGTGTAATATCTTCTAATATTGTCATACGAAGTAGTGAGATATCCATAACATCACCAACATATTTCATACCATCCATATCTACACGGATTCTATCACCAACATGAATACTTCCACCAAATACAATAACAAGCCAACCTAAAATACTCATAAACCAATCTTTCATAGCAATAGCAATACCCGCTGATGCAAATCCTAAGATGGTTATAAGATACCCAGCATTTTCAATATAACTAAAGAAGAGAATCATTATGATTATAGTAAAGTTTGTAAAGGTGATGATTTTATTTGCCATATAAAATCGTTCATTATCTGTGATATATCGCTTGACTACAAGTTTAAGTAGAAAAAATACAAGAAAAACGACTAAAATAGCTGTCCCTATTTTCCCAAGTCTATAGGTTTGTTTTTCTATCCCTTTATTTATCTCATTTTCAACTATTTCAAGGCGTTTTTGATATACATCAATCGTTACATTTATAGTATCAAGAGCTTTTTCAAACCTATCAAGCTGTACCTGTTTATACTCTTTTATCTCTTTATATTTATCACTCTTTACTAAAGAATCAAGGGCATTATAGATAGCATTCTCTTTTCTTAGTAAGATTACTAAGTGCATCAAACTCTCTTTTTTGAGCTTATACTCATCAAAGTTTGTATTGAGAACTTTTATCTCTGAGAGACCTGTGAAAATATCAAAAGGATTTGTTATTTTTTCCACTTCCCCAATAGCTGGTGGCGTAATCAAAGAGGAGAAAGGTGCACCACTATCCCCTTTTAATTTTTCAACCTGTGATGTTAAAATGTTTTCTTTAGAGATAAGTGCACTCAGTTCATCTTTATCACTCATACTTTTGGCATGTTTACTTAAGTACTTTATACGCTTTTTAATTGTATCAAGATTTGTACGAACTTCTAAAGATGTGAGGTATGATGCATAACTTTTGAGCCAAGTACTCTCATCTGCTATGGATTTTTCTAACTCGGCAAGTTGATTCTCATACAAAGCAATTTTTTTGCGTCTCGCTTCCTCTTTTTTTGCCTGTGCTTCTTTTTCTAAGCGTATTTTTTCGGCTTCAATTTTTGCATTTTCTATTG
>JALSUU010000084.1 GCA_027071075.1 Sulfurimonas sp.
TAAAATATTTTTCAAGTATTACAAATTTTTATAACACTTTCACTTCACTTTTTTAAAACAGTCCTATTGACTTGTCAATTCTCTTTTTGATAACATCATAGTCGCAAAGCTTGAGCGAGTATCATAGAGCCTTTGATATAATCTAAATGGCAATATTCTCTTTTTTAAACCAAAATTATGCAATGGAAGATTAAAAAATTTACCTATATTACATAATTTGGTTCAAGTTTATGCCTGCCATAAAAAGATGAATTTATTTTATACCTTTAGCTTCCCAATATGTTCTAATCTTTGCAGTTAAAGAGTCTGGAAGTGGTACAAAACCTAAACCTTTCGCTATATCTTGACCATTTACATAACACCAGTCATAAAACTTTGTAACTTTTTTATTCATTTCTGGTTTTTCTGATGGAACTAAGATGAAAGTTGCAGCTACCATAGGGTAAGACTCAGCACCTTTAGGGTCAGCTATCACAGAGTAAAAATCTTTTTTCGGATCAAGTGAAGCTTTTGCCGCTGCGATTTGAAATGATTTGAGTGTTGGTTTGATGTAGTTTCCAGCACGGTTCTCAACTGTCGCCATTGCAATAGCATTGTTCTTCGCATCAGCATAGTCGATATACCCAACAGAGTATTTTGTCTGTTTCAAAAGTGCAGCTACACCTGAGTTTGTTTTTCCACCGATGTGGTGATCTCCTGGCCAGCTTAAAGACTTTTTAGCACCAAAAGTTTTTCTCCATTTTTTATCTACTTTTGAAAGGTAGTATGTAAAGTTATAAGTAGTTCCTGAACCATCTGCACGGTGTACAAATGTAAGCTTTTCATGTGGGAGTTTCACACCCTTGTTCGCATCACTAATGAGTTTGTCATCCCAATATGTTAATGTTCCTGAAGCAATAGCTACAGTTGCAGCACGACTCAGTTTTAAACCACTCACACCTGGTAAGTTGTACCCCATAGCTATAGCTCCAACTACACCTGGAAACTGATAGAGTCCATTTTTCTTTAAAGCTTTAGGGCTTAGAGGCTTATCTGTTCCAGCGAAATTAACAGCACGCGCTTTTGCATCTTTGATTCCTTTAGATGAACCTTTTTTAATGTAGTCAACTTTAACACCTGTATCTTTATTGTAAGCTTTTAACCATTTTTGATAAACACTATATGGAAAAGAAGCACCACTTCCTTTTATAATATCACCTGCGTTAAGAGATGTAAGTAGTAAAGAACTTGCTAATGCAATTTTAATAACTTTTGTCATTGAATATACCCTTGTAGTTTTTGATTTACGAAATTATAAGCTAAAGCGGTTTCAGTTTGGTTACACAAAAGTTACAGAGTGTAATCAACTTGTAATCGCTTCGTAATATAATTCGCCAATCAAAAATTAAACGAGGATTTCATATTATGAAAAAAATTGTTCTTTCTACACTCGCTGCACTTACTCTAGGTGCAGTTGCTGCAAACGCAAACGCTATAAAACTTTATGAAGATGAAAAGGGTCAGGTATTTACATCAGGAGGAGAGGGTCGTACAGTTGTAAAAAACAAATCTACATCAGTCTTTTCAAAAGCAGATAAGTTAAAGTTTAGTGGGCAAACATTTATTGGCTATAAATATACTGATTTTAAAAATGACAATGGAGTGACACCAAAAGAGAATACTCAAGATGTTGAAATCCGTCGTGGTTATTTTCAACTTAAGGCTTATCTCTTAGATGATCCTAAATCATACTACCGTGTAACATTTGACTTAAAAAATAATTCTGGATTTGATACAAATAGTTTGGCTGTTCGTGCAAAATATGCTTACTTAAATTTACACGAAGTACTTCCCGCTACAAGTCTTGAGATCGGTTTAGCTCATAGACCTTGGCATGATTATGAAGAGCATAATTCATGGTTATATAGAAGTATCTCTGAAGTACTTATTGAGAACCATAACTCTGCACACTTAAGTTCATCAGCTGATTACGGTGTTATGGCAAAAACAAGAACGCAATTTTTAGATACTGATATTGGTATATTTAATGGTGAAGGGTACCATGGGAAACAAAACTCAAATGGTATGAGTTTAGAGTGGAGATTTACAGGTCACCTACTCGGAACTGCAGGTAAACCTGAAAAAAATACTTACCTAGATGCTTCATTCTTTGGTCAGTTAAACCAAAAGCACTCTCATAATACAACAACAAATGCTGAAGATGATTTACACTTTTATGGTCTTCATACTGTTTTTAATATGCCTGAATTCTTAGCTTCTGCTCAGTATGTTACTTCTGAAAACACATCAACTGATGCTGCACCATCTAAAGGGTCAGGTGATGGATATAGTATGAATATAGAGGGTCGTTTAGGCTCAGAACATCAATATAAAGCTTTTGCAAAATATGACAACTGGACACCAGATGCACCAAAAGGTACACAAACAAATAGTCGTAGAACTTACATAGCAGGTGCCGCATGGAAGATGAACAAAAATGTTGAGTGGATAGCAAATATCACTCAAAATGATAATGAGAACAATGCTTATGCTTCTTCTTCAAGCACTGCAAATAGTAGAGCATATATGCTTACAACAGAGATTAACTTCTAGTCTCCTCTTTGTAATATAACAAATTTCAAATTTCATTTTTCCTTAAAAAGTCGGTTTCTCCACCGGCTTTTTCTCCCAAAATAATAAAATTTTTATGCAACTAAATACCCAACTCCACGAATAGTTTTAATATACTCTTTATTTTTAGCAGGATCTATCTTCTCTTTGAGCCTTTTTATCGCAACATTTACAGTCTTTGGATGGATGGTACTTGTATCTTTCCAAACATGTTGGAGTAAAAAATCTCTATCGAGTACTTTTCCTTTATTTATCAGTAAGATTTGAAGGAGGGCTGTCTCTAGGTTTGTAAGGGTTGTCTCCGTTGAACCTATGATTACCTTGTGCATATTTAAGTCGAGTTTGAGATCTTTATAGGCTATGTTTTGAGCTAACTCTTTTTGTTCTGTATTACTTCTTTTTAAAATAGCCTTGACTCTTAAGATAAGCTCTTCCATATCAAAAGGTTTTGTGATGTAATCATCAGCACCTTTGATGAAGCCCTCTTTTATCTCCTCTGTGGAGTTCTTCGCAGAGAGCATGATAACAGGAATATTGATATTTTTACTTCTGAGCATCTCTACATAGTAACTCCCCTCAATATCAGGAAGATTTCTATCAATGATGATGAGATTTATATCCTCTTGTAAGAGGGCACTTCTTACATTTTTCGTACTTAAAAATCCAAGAACATCATAACCTGCTACACTTAAGTTGTACTCTAGTAGTTCTAGTATATCGTTATCATCATCTATGACAAGTATTTGCTCTTTCATCATTTCCCTTTAAGAAAGTTTGTAACCAACACCACGAATGGTTTGAATGTAGTTCTTTGTTTTACTCGGATCTATCTTATCTTTGAGCCGTGTTATAGCTACATTGACTGTTTTGTACTGGTTATCATCTGCATTTTTCCAAACATTTTGCAAAAGGTAGTCACGATCTAAAATACTGTTTTTATTGAGGATAAACTCATGTAACAAATCAAACTCTAGTTTTGTAACATCTACAATCTTCCCATCTATTTCTAAGGTACGAGAACCTATATCTAAAAGTAAGTCACGGTGACGCATACTTCCTTCATTAAGTGTTTTCGATGTGCGTCGTAAAATAGACTTGATGCGAAGAATAAGCTCTTTCATATTAAATGGTTTAGTCATATAGTCATCCCCACCACTTAAAAAACCCTCCTCTATTTCACTATCTTTATCTTTTGCAGTAAGATAGATGACGGGTATTTGAATGCCATCTTCTCGTAACTTTACGATATATTCACTCCCCTCAACACCCGGAAGATTTCTATCCATGATGATAAGGTCTATCTCCTCTTCTTCTAAGATTTTCGCTACAGTTGTTGTATTTAAAAAACCAACAACATCAAAACCATCTTTTGTAAGATTGTACTCAAGAAGGTCGAGTAAATCTTCTTCATCTTCTATCACTATTATTTTATTATTCATACACATATTATAGGTTTCCTAAGTTACTTTTTGATTACAAAATAGATTAGTAGTTTATATCTAATTTCAAGGAGTAATTTCTTCCTGGTTTTGTACTTGCTGTAGTTGCACTTCCCTGTGTAAATTTCAGTTCACTATTAAGGAGATTATTTGCTTTAAATCTTAGAGCATATCCAAAAATATCATTCTCCTTTTTTGGACTGAGTTTATATTTCCAAACAAAATCAAGCTTTGCAAAAGGTTGCTGATAGGTATCTTCATTATAATCAGTACCTAAAGAAACAATCCTTTTTCCAATCTGATTAAATAAAAAGAGTGCACTGTTTCCACTTTCGCTATTATCGTAACCTGCAGTTACATTTACTACATAAAGAGACTGTCCCTGCATAGGTCGCTTTTTAGAAGTAAGACGGCTAGTAAATTCGTTATCGGGATCACTATTTAATGTGATTTGAGATTGAATAAATGCGATATTTGTTGCCAAAAGTATATTTTCTAAGCGTTTATCTATAGATCCAAATTTCTTTCTGTAATCTACCTCCACACCGTAACTCATAGCCGAGTCTGCATTTTGGTATGTTTCTTGAAATATATTATCTTGTGAATCATCAAGCTTTATAACTTTTTCAATAGGGTTTGTAAACTGTTTTGCAAAAAGTGCAGTTGAAAAGACTTCATCGTCAGAGAGATACCACTCATACTTACAATCTAAATGATTAATATATGTCGCTTTGAGATCAGGGTTACCAAAAACAATATTTTCTGTTACAGGATCCTTGTAACGGGTATTGCTAAATTCACGAAAGTCAGGACGGCTAATAGAACTCGCATAGGCAAAACGAAGCTGCATATTATCCTCATCAAATCTATATGTTAGACCAAGACTTGGAAAGAGATCTGATGTCTCTAGCGGTGCATAAGTAGCAGATGCATCAGTGAGTTGTTGCGAAGAGCTCTCTTCTCTTAGAGAAGCCACAATGTCAAAATCATGAGTGACAGAGAGAAGTTGTTTGAGATAAAATGCAGTAACATCCTGTGTCGCACTATAGGAATCACTCTCTTTATATGATGCAGAGAACTCTAAGTCATCTGCATATTTATCATAAATAGTGTCCATATCCTCTTGTGTGTCATCAAAGTTTGTACTTCGCATCTTAAAGCGTCTTGAGTCAAAATTTCTTGTTTTATTGTAAATGAAAACACCCGCTTTTGTGTAGTTATCATTTTTGTTCCATTTAAAAGGAAGGGTAAAATCTGCTCTATAATTTGTGACTTTATCATCAAGTAAAAAAGAGTAGTACCAGTTTTTTCTATCCCAGTTAAGCCCTGAAGATTGATGCAGATAATTCATCTCTACAGTTCCCGGCTCATCGCGTGTAGCTTTTGAGCTTTCTCCTGCATACTCGATAACTAGATTGTCAAAATAGCCATCAGTTGTACTTGCAAAACGCAAATCATTTTTCCCACTAATTTGATGCGATGATAAAGTTTTTTCTACATACTCATAGTATGTTTTCTCTCTGTCATCTGTATCACCAGTGTAATCAATAGAAGAAATTTGTGTTGTATCTCTTGTTTGTGATGTTGTAAAAAATGTATATTTTATAGTGTTGTTTTTGTAGTAAGTAGCCCCTAGATTGAGCATTCCTGAGTACTCGTTTAAGAGTGTTGTACGAACTGCCTGTGTTTCACTGTCGTGGTATATCTCTTGAGTGTTGATGTCATAAAAAAATTTGTTATATGTTACATCATTACTATCAGAGTCGTTTTTGTAGTATGCTGTAGCAGATCCTCCGAGCGTAAGGTTTTTAGAGACCTCATAACTTTTTCCGCCTGAGAGCTCTATCTTCATACCCGGTGCTAATGTTGTACTCTCGGGATTGAGTGTTCTATATGTTCTGACATCATTTGTTACTTCCGAACCACCGACATTATTGCCACCTTCCATGACCGTTGCAGGGAGGGAGTTGGCATTTGTAGCGTTTGTTTGTACAGTTTTCCCTGTAGCATCATTTGCTAAAAGCTCAAGTCCAAGTTTCACATAACTCTCAGAATTTTTTGGAATCTCTTTACTTTTTATAAGTACAGTTCCCCCACCAAACGATGCAGGCAAATCCCCTGTATATGATTTTTGAATTGTTATACTCTCGACAACAGATGTTGGAAAAATATCAAGCGGTACAACTCTTTTTGTAGGTTCAGGTGAGGGTACATGGAGACCATTGAGCATAACAGTTGAGTATCTATCACCAAGTCCACGCACATAGACATATTTCCCACCTACAATGGTGATACCGCTTACACGCTTGAGGGCACCAGCAACACTAGAGTCACCACTTTTACTAAACTGCTCGCTTCCAAGTACATTTCCAACGGCATCACTGTTTCGCTCTTGCGAAATGGCAGCAGCAACACTCCCTTCAATATGCGGTGCTAAAACAACAAACTCATCAAGTTCCATAGAGGCAGGGGAGAGTGCAATCTGTTTAGATATAGTCTCTTTTGCTACAATGTTCACATTTATAGTTTGTGCACTGTAATCAGGGTGAATTATAGAGAGTGTATGTTTCCCAACAGAGAGTGATAATGTCACATCACCCTTTGCGTTTGATTTTGCTTCTAGGGCACTCCCTTTAACAAATACCGTTGCATTTGCAACTTTTTTCTTTGTTTCACCCGATAGTAGGCTTAAAAGCAGTACTCCATTTTGAACAGCTACTTTTTTTGCAACGACTGCCGTAGTAACTTGCGGTGCTTCCGAGTCAATAAAGGCAGTTGTATTATCAGCTTTAAGAGAAACGATAATCTGAGAATCTTTATCTGCTGCAACGATGACATTTTTTCTTACAAATGCTTGTGGAGCAGCTTTTTTATCTCGTGCTATAAGCTGAATCTGGTATTTTCCAGTGGGGAGTTTTTTAAAAAAATACCCATCTGCATCAGTAGTCGCCTCTTGTGATTTTTTCGTTTGTGTGTTTACAATACTAAGATATTGTGTGCCAAGCGGCTTTCCATTTTTGAGAACAAAGAGTGAAAGTGTGCCGAATTCAGAAGCAAGAAGGCTCACAACACTCAAAACAAATAGAAAAATTATTTTCATAAACTACACTCCCAGTGATTATTTTTACATTTGGCCATATTTTTACGAAGTTCTATAGATTTCTTGTATAAATCACTTCGAGTGATTCTTTTGAGATACTTCTCAGCCTTCTCATATTCACCAATTTTATAGTATGAGTAGGCGAGAGCATAGAGTATATTTTGCTCAGCTAAAAGTCCATTTCTCTCAAGTGCGTCTTTTGTTGCGGCAACCTTCTCATAAGCTCCAAACTCAAGATAGATGGCTATCTTTTGTTTGTATTTCTCTTTTGCATCAAGAATCTGCGAATTTTTATAAAGTGAAGCTACAAAATCTTTCGCTCTTCTGTACATCTCTGCGGCATCTTTTGTATATTTGTACTCAATCATTGAAGCATCGTTAAAAAGGTCCGCCGCACTTTTGAGCATATCTTTGTCGATGTAAAGGTTTGCAAGAAGAACTGTTATAGTCGCATTTTTTGGATACTTTAAGTGCGCATTTTCAGCAAGCAGTATCGCTTTTTTCAGCTCTTTTGCTTCTCTGAGTGCATAAATGAATGATACAGTTACTTTTTCATTTGCCTTTGCATGTTTGAGGTAAATATCTGCATCTTCAAGGGCACTTTGGTAAAGTTTGAGTGACATAAAGTAGACAAATCTCTGTCTATATGCATCATAATATTTTGGATGCATTTTGAGAAGCACAGAGAGTTCACTTAGTGCATCATTATAGCGTTGTAGTCTATAATATGCCTCTGCTTTGAGTGCCATAAGCGTAGGCTTTTTCTTTACAAGTTCAGAAACCTTATCAAGGGCTTCAATCACTCTGTCATACTTTTTGAGTGTAAAGAAATTTTGTGCTATGTAGAGATAGATACTCTTCTCTTTTTGCCCATTTTGTATGGCATTATAGAAGTTCTCATTGGACTCTTTGTAGAGTGAGAGTTTCATTTTTACTATACCTTCAAGGGTATAGTACTGCATCAAGTCTGTCTCTTTTGACTTTACATCTATGTGAGAGAGTGCTTCATTGGCACGGCTGTAGTGTCCATCTTTTATGAGAATGGAAGCGAGTGCAACATAGTCGATATCTTCCTCTTTTTTTGCATCCTCTGCGTAGAGGGCGGCGTTTAGAAAAAGGAGTAAAAGAAGTGTTAAAAGTTTTTTCATTATCTCTCTCTTATTGAAAATCAAATCGTATTTTTTGTTTAGCCCATACTTTTACAGGTTTGCCTTTGTACTCACCGGGAGTAAAGTGCCATCTTTTGACACCCTCGGTAGCCACAGTGTCAAAAACACCGCTAGGCTCACTCTCAAGTACTTTTACTTTTGCAACATTTCCATTTTTGTCAATGAGCAGATTGAGTAAGACATAACCGCGTATGCCTTTTTTCTTTGCAGCTTTTGGGTACTCCATAGCTGAGCGTTGTGAAGCAGCAGGAGCTTTATCGACACTCCCCTCACTCATAACAATATCTTTAGAAGCATCCCCCAAGAGTGAATCATCCATAGCCATATCACTACTTCTAAAAGAGTCAAGACCCGTATCAATGCCGCTAAGTGCAGAGTTCATATTTGGTGTTGGGGCACTTCTATGTGGTTTTGGTTTTGTTTTTTTTGGCTTTGGTTTAGGTTTTGGCTTTGGCTTTGGCTTCACAACTTTTTGGACTTCAAAGTTCATTGCTTGAGATGTTTTCTTCTGTTTTGGCACCATGCCATCTTCATTCATCTCAATAACGACTATAAATACAAAAAATAGCCCAAAAATAGCCCAAAGAGCTGCTTTTATATGCGTCCAAACTCTGTTTGATGTATGCACGCTATCAACCTACTTCTTTTTGAGTAGCCACTGCAACATCTTTTGCACCTGAGAGCCTACACTGATCGATCAACTCTATAAGTTTTTCAACAGGAATCGTGTCATCAGTTATAACAAGCACTGACTTTTCAGTCGCTGCGCGGAGCATTTCACGCAACTTACTCTGCAAAGCCCATAACTTCACAGGCTGATTATCTACATAAATCTCTGCTTGATTGTCAATATAAACACGAATCACCTTACTTGATGCACGAGAAGCTGAAGATGCCCCAGGACGATTTAAATCAAGCTTCATATCTTTGGTAAATGTAGAACTCACCATAAAAAAGATAAGGAGTATAAACACCATATCTATGAGCGGTGACATATCTACATCGCTAATCTCATCCTTTTTTCTTCTAAATCTCATTTAAATTTCCTTCACTACATAAAATATCTGTAATTTGTTCCAAATCTAGTTCCATATTGGCAGCTTTTTTATCGAGTGTGCGTCCTATTACCAAACCCGGAACGGCAACCACTAAACCAAGCTGTGTTGTAAAAAGTGCTTGTGAAATACCACCGGCAATCCCTCCACTTTGCGAAAAGAGGCTCATAGAAGCAAGAGAGTCAAAGGTCTCTATCATCCCTATAACTGTCCCCAATAGCCCAATAAGCGGAGCAACAACTACAATAGTCTTTACTAAGTTTTTGTACTTTGTAAGTTCAAGTCTGTAGTTGTGAAATACATCTTCAAGTAGTTTCCTTGCTGAGTGAAAATCACCACACTCTTGGCGAATTTTTAGACCATCTACAACCGCGCCATCAATTAAACCATGAGGTTCTTGGCGTTTACCCGTTGCAAATTTTCTTACTAGCACGCGAACATTCTTTTTTGTACCACGATTAAGGGCATGGTATCTATACCCTAGTCCGTACCAGAGTACAAGCACTAAAATAAAGAGCGGGTACATGATGTAAACACCCCCGCTTTGCATGTAAACAGTAAACTGATGAAACAGTGTTATAATTGCCTCCATTATTGTTGCTTGCTATACTCGTTTACGATATGAAGCGCAGTATGCTCCATAGAGTCTTTAATGCTCTCTGCCCAACTATTGAGTAAGTTTCCACCAAGTAACAGAGGAATAGCTACAATAAGTCCAAGTTCTGTCGTAACAAGTGCTATGGAGATACCTCCAGAGAGGAGTTTAGGATCACCCGTACCAAACTCTGTTATGATATCAAAAGTGGCTATCATACCTGTTACCGTACCAAGTAGTCCAAGAAGTGGCGCAACTGCAGCAATCACTAAAATAGTAGAGCTGAGTTTGTCAAGACGCGTACTTTCATGGATGATTGCTTCAGAGATAATATCTTCAACATGCTCTCTATCTCTGTCAATATTACGCACCGTAGCTTTAAGCACTCTGGCATTTGAGCCTTTTTGAGGTTTTAAAAACTCTAAAGTTTTGGCAACACCACTGTTCAAGAGTTCCTGTAATGTTTTTTCAGGAAGCGATTTTGAACCTGTACTTGACATAAGGAAAAAGACTCTCAGTACTAAGAAAAAGAGACCTACAGCGCCAAGAACGACAATCACCCAACCGATAATTCCAGCAGAATCAATGATATCAAGCACTGTTTTTTCCTCTTTATCTGAAACCTCTTTATTTGCATTTTCATAAATAAATATGTTCA
>JALSUU010000085.1 GCA_027071075.1 Sulfurimonas sp.
CTATATCTTTAATATCCATAGCCATGCGCCTTGCCTCTTTAAACTTTGACTCTTCACACAACTCTTCTAGCGATTTTGCAGAGTTTAGATACATGCTTTGAAAATCTTTGAGTATAGATTGATAAAACTCTTTGTCTCCATGACATCTCGCGAGCCCAACAGAAACAGATAACTCTTCATAGCCATCTTCTATAGCACTTTTTAGAGTAGCGACGCTCTCTTCATGTGCAAAGTCTATCTTTTGTGCCCCTAATATATCATATATTTTTTTATAAAAGATATCTATAATAATCGGTTTTGAGATATGTCCTTGCATTCCAGCATCAAGTGCTTTAGAGATAGCATCATCTGTCACATCTCCTGTTAATGCTAAAATAGGGAGTGTATTATATTTTCCACTCTTACGAATCTCTCTTGTTGCTTCATAGCCATTCATATTTGGCATATTTATATCCATCAGCACAAGATCAAAATGGATATCTTTTCGGATGAGATCCAGTGCCTCTTGACCATCATCTACATAAATCATTTCCAGACCTGTTTTAGACATAAGACCAGAGATTACTTTTTGATTTACATCATTATCTTCTGCAACTAAAATCTTCTTTCCTGTAAACTCTTTGAGCTTATCTTTTAGAGTTGTTTTTCTTGAACGCTTATCTAAATTTTTTGAGACATACAAATCTACAATCATATTAAGAACACTCTGCTGAGTAGAGGGTACTTGTAAAAATGCATCAACCTGAAAGTCACTTAAAAGATCTGTATTTAATCCAGAATAGATTTCATTAAGAACGACAAGTTTTGTCTTGAGTTTTCTCTGCATCGTCTCTATTTTTTCCATAGCAACCTTCGTAAGGTTATATTGATTTATAATGATAATATCAAACTCTGCATTCTCTTCCATAACAGACTCTTCAAAAGATGGAATTGTATTTGTTTTATAGTTAAAATACCCAAGTGCTTTGATGAGAGAGATTACATTTTTATTGGATGATTCTACTATTAATATTCTTTTATGTAACATTGAGGATGAAGGCAATCTATAGTGGCGCTTATTCTCAGGGTCTTTAAGCGTTAAAACTGCTGTAAAAGAGAAAGTAGTTCCTACATCTTTTTGACTATTTACCTTAATCTCTCCACCCATCATTTCAACTAACTCTTTAGATATTGAAAGACCGAGTCCTGTGCCACCGAACTCTCTACTTGTAGAGTCATCTCCTTGATAAAAAGAGTTAAAAATATTATTTACCTGTTCATTTGTCATCCCAATACCTGTATCGGCAACACTAAACTCTAAGGTAATACTATCGCCAACAGTAGCGACTTTACTTACATGTAAAGAGACTTCACCATTTTGCGTAAACTTTACTGCATTACCTATCAAGTTAATAAGTACCTGACCTAAACGAAGAGAATCACCCACCACTTTAGATGGAATATCAAGTGCAGTGTCCATGTAAAAAGTATTTTTATTTCTTTTTGCATTAATAGCATTTACACTAAAAACATACTCTAAAATATCATTGATGTTAAACTCAACTTTTTCAAGTTGCAACTCACCTGCTTGAATTTTGGAAACATCTAAAATATCATTGATAAGATTTAAAAGGTGTTCTGATGAGCTTTCAATTTTGAGAATATAATCTTTTTGCAGTTTTGTAAGTTCACTCTCTAAAACTAAGTGCGTTAGTCCCATAATAGCTGTCATTGGTGTTCGTAACTCATGACTTACATGAGAGAGTAGTTTATCTTTACTCACTACATCTGTATTTATTTTATCTATTTTTTCATGATAGATAATCTCTTTGTTTATATAGGTATCATTATCTTTTTTATAAGAGAGTATATATCGTATCAAAATTACAACTGCTATAAAAAGTATAAAAGAGAGAACTTGAAAATATACAAGTGAAGTGTTATCAGTAACTCTAGTCTGTCTCACTCTATTTTTTTCAAGCGCATCATCAATATGTGCATTCTCTTTTACTGCGATATCTTCTTGCTTTGCATTAGACAAAGCCCTTCCTTCTTCAACTACATCACTACTCTCATCTTTTGTATCTTTATACTCCTCCGCATCAGAGATTTCTTCTTTATAAGGAGTAATTTCCTCCTCTTCTAAGTCTGTAACATCCAAAACTTCATCTTTTTTACTTATCTTTTCTGGTAAAACTTTAAGTTTTGTAACATAAATATCAGGATACTGTAAACGCAAGGTATCTAAAACTTCTTGGAGTATTTGCCTATCTGTAAAGGGTTCAACTAAAGTAATATAATATTTTCCAGAGGGACGCGCTTTGAACTCAAAGTCTCTTTCATCCATCAGTAACACTATATTTTCATGTGTGTTTACAAACTCCTTTACTTTTTCTAAGGCTTTTGTCGCACTCTTTTCATTTGGATATGATCCCAGTCTAATACTTCTAATATACTCAGCATTTAAAATTTGAGTCGTAAGAAAAACTAATAATAATAGTCTCAAAATATTCATTCTATTCCTTCAAAATTGTTTTAAATTTGTTAAACTTATTATATCAAAAATTGTGTGAGTAAGTAGTGAGTTATAGTGCATCAATACAAGATTCTATAGTTGTTTCTTTCGCTAAAGTATATTCTATTCCATCAGGTAAAGCTTTTGCCGTTGTTTTGCCTATAACAATTACCTTATTTGTTTTTTGAATCATAGTATGTTGTAAATAACATTTTAAGCTTGATGGAGATGTAAAAATAAGTGTTGCATTCACTTCAATATTAAGATTCGCCATCTCCTCTGAACATCTACTTTCATAAACAACAATCTCATCTATACTATAGCCTTTATTTTTACACTTCTCTACAAAATCACTTGCTACTACTTTTGCTCTTAGATAGAGCCAGCGTCTCTCTTTTGGGTATTTTTGAATGATAGCAGATAAATCATCCCCATATCCACTCCCAATTTCTAATACACTGCCCCCTATTTTTTCATAAGAGTCTGCACTTTTTGTAGAGACACAGATAGCCTCTTTTTCTTTATAATCATCTGTTTTATAAAAAGAGAGCGCTTTAGAAGCTTGCTGAGAAGTGATGATAATATTGTCATACTTTGAAAAATCTATATCGGGTTGAAAAAAATCTATTTGCAAGGGGTTTATATGGATAGCTTTGGGATGTGAAGAGATAGAAAAAAGGTAGATTTTATTTTGCATGAGAGAAGCTTTCGCTTACTCCCACTCAATTGTTGCTGGTGGTTTAGAAGAGATGTCATAAACAACTCTATTAATTCCATCCACTTCATTAATAATTCTTCTACTTATTCTCTCAAGTA
Source organism: Sulfurimonas sp. (assembly GCA_027071075.1). Taxonomy (GTDB): domain Bacteria; phylum Campylobacterota; class Campylobacteria; order Campylobacterales; family Sulfurimonadaceae; genus Sulfurimonas. The sequence goes on from JALSUU010000085.1 coordinate 3,311, forward strand.
AGTCATGTGGTAGGTGTGCGAATGTTGCTGTCATGCCATCCACTGCTTCAACAACTCTAACACAAACAGTGTTGTCATAAGTACGGTTATCACCCATAACACCAACTGATTTTACATTGAGTAAAACTGCAAAGGCTTGCCAAGTTTTTGCGTAGTATCCACTCGCTTTTAACTCATCAAGTAAGATAACATCTGCTTCACGAAGGAGTGTTAAATCAGGTACATTTACATCACCCATAATTCTAATAGCTAAACCCGGTCCAGGGAATGGATGGCGATTAATCATACCCTCTGGAAGTCCTAACTCTAAACCAATTTTACGAACCTCATCTTTAAAGAGTTCTCTCAGTGGTTCAATAAGTTCAAAATCCATCCAATCAGGAAGACCACCAACATTATGGTGTGACTTAATTACCTCACTTGGACCATTAACAGAGATAGACTCGATAACATCAGGGTAAAGTGTCCCTTGTGCTAAGAATTTAATCCCATCATGCTTTTTCGCTTCTTTCTCAAACTCTTCTATAAAAGTATGTCCTATAATTTTACGCTTCTGTTCAGGATCTGAAACACCAGCAAGTTTACCTAAAAAGTTATCTACTGCATCAACAGTAATAAGTGGCGTTTTTAAGTTTACCTTGAAAACTTCTTCAACTTGCTCACGCTCACCCTTACGAAGAAGACCATTATCTACAAAAACAGGAATAAGTTGATCACCAATAGCCTCATAAAGCATAGCAGCCACAACAGAGCTATCAACTCCACCGCTCAAACCACAAAGAACTTTACCATCTCCAACTTTCTCACGGATAGACTCTATTTGTTGCTTTAAAAAGTGCTCCATCTTCCACTTTTCTGTAACACCACAAATATTTTTTGCAAAGTTACGAAGCATCAAATAACCCTCTTCTGAGTGTTGTACCTCTGGATGAAACTGCATCGCATATACGCGTTTTTCTTCATTTGCAATAGCTGCATACGGAGAGTTTGCACTTGTTGCGATAGGAGCAAATCCATCTGGAAGTTTATCTACTTTATCTGAGTGGCTCATCCATACGATGCGACCATTATCGCAATCTGCAAAGAGTGGAGAGTCTGTCTCTATTGTAAGTTCTGCTTTTCCATATTCATGATGATCAGAACGAATAACACTTCCACCAAAATCTACAGCAATTCTTTGCATACCATAACAGATACCAAGCACTGGAATACCCATAGAGTAAACACCTTGGTCTACTGCATATGCATCATCATTATAGACAGATGATGGACCACCAGAGAGGATAACACCCTTAGGATTTTTTGATTTAATCTCTTCAACTGAAGTATGATAAGGAAGAATTTCACAGTATATTTTATCTTCACGAAGACGACGCGCTATAAGCTGTGTATATTGAGAACCGAAATCTAAAACGATGATGCTAACATTTGTCATTTGAAATGCCTTTAATAATTAATATAAAATAAGATTACGAAAGAATAGCAAAAAAACGATTAATTTATAGCACTTTTTATTGAATAAATAAGATTTCTTTATTTATTTTAGCTATCAATTTTTCACCTATTTGAAGAGAAATTTCTCCATGTTTCATAGAGTCTTGAATAGCATCTTTTTGTTTTAAAAGTAATCTTTTTAAAGAGGTTTTAAATTCATAATCTTTTACATCTGGATTTTTTACTAACTCTTCCATAGCCTCTTTTGCTTTTTCTATATCTTTTGTATTATACTCTAAGAGTAGATGATGCACATGTTCTGAGACTAAGGCTTCTTTAAACATCTCTTCAAGTTCTACTAAAGCACCATTGAGAGCAATAAGTTTCCCTTTTTTCAACTCATACTCTTCAAGATTTTTATCTCTTCCACCGATATTTAAAAATTTCAAAAGTTTTCCAATAGATAAACCCTGAACAATGAGAGAGAAACCAACAACTCCAAAAGTCATAATCAAAATAACTTCTCGAAACTCATAGCTTGTTGGAATAGCAAGCGCTAATGCCATAGCAAGAGCACCTCTCACTCCACCCCATATAAATATCATCTGCCATTTTAGACTTATATCTCTATAGATTCTATTTATAAAAGGCGTTAAAAATAATATAGCTATAGTTCTCCCTATTAATACTGAAAAAATAGCGACTAATATATAATGAAAATTTGTAAATATATGCACAATTCCCACTTCAAGCCCTATAATAATAAAAACAACTGAGTTGATTACAAATGCTATATAATCCCAGAAATCTTTTACTGAGACTCTCGTTGTTGGACTCATCCCTATTTTTGTTCCATAGTTTCCGACCATTAAACCAGCAGTTATAACAGAGATAACTCCCGAGACTTCAAAATACTCAGCAGACATATATGCTAAATAAGTCAAAACCGTTGTTAAAGTAATTTCAATAAGATGATCATCCACTAAAGCCGTTATTCTTGAGAATGTCAGACCTAAAACTCCACCAACAACTGCTCCTCCAAAGGCAACAAGAACAAACTCTTTGATACCATGCGTTAGACTAAAGTGTGCATCAGATACTATTGCCGATAAGACGATACCATAGATAACAACAGAAACACCATCATTTAATAGACTCTCTCCTTCGATAATAGAAGATAATCTTTTAGGAACTCCTAACTGTTTAAAAATAGCAAGAACAGAGATAGGATCTGTGGAAGATATAACCGCACCAAAGAGTAGCGCTGCCATAAGTGGCATTGCTGTTTGTCCTAAAAGAGAATAAGCCCCTAAGAGCAAAAAAGCAGTTGAAAATACAGCAATAATCACCCCAAAAACTGCATAAATAAGTATTGGTTTCATATTTTCTTTAAGTTCATTTGCATTCAAATTAAAAGCAGCTTCAAAAAGGAGAGGTGGAAGAAGTACATGAAAAATAAGCTCAGGGGTTAAATGAATATCAGGAAATATATCAAAAAAACTTAAAATAATACCTGCAAAAATAAGTGCAATAGTATAGGGTAAGTTACTAAAATAACGCACACTCATCGCAACAGATATAATGACCATAAAGAGTAAAATTATTTCAATTTCTATAGAGGACTGCATCGTGTAGCCTTGTGTTTATCTAAGTGCCTAAACATCTCACAAAGAGTGAGATGTACATAAATCTTTAGTAAAGACCTAATATTTCAAACTGAAAGTACCATACCGATACTGAAACAATATAACCAACTAAAATAGTCCATGCATGTTTCATGTGTGAACCAAATGTATAAATACCATGGAGTCTACCCATAACACCTACACCTGCTGCTGAACCGAAAGAGATTAATGAGCCACCAACACCTGCTGTCATTGTTACAAGCATCCATTGAGAGATATCCATAGTTGGGGATGATTTTAAGATTGCTGACATAACAGGAACATTATCGACAATAGCTGAGAGGAAACCTACTCCAACATTCGCTGCAGTTGGTCCTACTAACTCATACATATGGTGAACATACTCTAAAAATCCTAAGTAATGAAGTGCCCCAACCGCGGAGAGGATACCGAAGAAGAAAAGGAGTGTATCATTTTCAACTTTTTGCATATTTACATAAATATTAAAAGAGTTTGCACCACTTTTTGAAAGAAAAATAGCGTACAGTTTTAGTACAGCCATACCAAACATCATTCCCCACATTGCTGGAAAATGGAAAAACTGATGTCCTAAAACAGCCATAATAATTGTTGCAACACCTAAATATGCTACACCCATTCCTCCATCGAGAACCTTAGGTTTTTTCTCACTCTGTGCATCAAAAGGAGGTTGACCAGAAGGTACGCTCAAAGAGAGTAAGAAAGCAGTTACAAACCAACCAAGTACAGAAGCTGGGAAAAGGAAAAGAAAATCTACAAACTCACCTTTATTTGCTGTCCATGCCATAAGTGTCGTGATATCACCAAAAGGAGACCACGCACCACCAGCATTTGCTGCAACAACGATGTTGATTGCACCTGGAACCAAGAATGCAAAGTTTTTCTTATCAATAGTAAAAAGAACTGTTGAGAGAATAAGTGCTGTTGTTAAGTTATCTGCTACAGGAGAGATGAAAAATGCTAACAGACCAGTTAGCCAAAAGAGTTTTTTGTATGTATAACCCTTTGAGACAAGTTTATACTTCATCAAATCAAACACACCACGCTCAATAAGCGTTTCAATATAGGTCATAGCAACAAGTAAGAAGAAGAAAATTTCAGCAATCTCTAAAATAAGATGCTCTAACTCATCATGAAGTGGATCTGGATTAAGCCCATTAATCGCATAGTAAATACCTATAAGCATAAACATAAAAGTACCCGCAAAAAGTGCTGGTTTTGCCTTGTTTACCTCATACTTATCTTCTGTAGCAATAAAGTAATATGCTAGTACAAAAACAGCTAAACTGAGCCATCCTACCCATGTTGTTGCTAAGTTAACATCCAATGAAGCATGTTCTATCACTTGCTGTGCTACTGTGTCGTGTTCCATTATTTCTCCTCTAAAATTGTGTGAACCCCTATGGATTCTTTTCTATTAATAGCAGATAAGACTATCTCTCTTGCTGTTAATAAACGAAATTTCAACAGTTTACCAATTTTTTCTTTTAAAAGAGCATTAATTGTCTCTAATGCATCATTTAATCCACTATTTGTTCTGATTATAGATACATTCTCCCACATAAGACGACGCAATTGATCTTTTTTTATCTTATCATCTTTGAGACTCATAATTTCTTCTTCTATAGCAAACTCTATAAACTCTTTTTCTTCATCTTTTTTGAGTATGTCTGCAACTGCTCTTGCAGCAAAGACTAAACCTTCTAAAAGTGAATTTGATGCAAGTCTATTTGCTCCATGAACACGGGTTGATGCAACCTCACCTATCGCGTAAAGATTTTTCACACTTGGAACTCTTCCTTGTAAATCACTTCTGATGCCACCAATAGCATAATGAAAAGCAGGAGAGATAGGTACTCTTTGAGTAGGTACATGAAAGCCAAGGGAGCGTAAATTATTACAAATATTTGGGAATCTTTGCTCAAAATATTTTTCTTGAAAATTACTAAATGCTAAGTAAACTTGCAGACCAGTTTTTTTCTTATACAGATAGATAGATTTACTCACTATATCTCGTGATGCAAGTTCCCCCCGTGCATCATATTCAAAAAGAAATCTTTTTCCATTCTCATCTTCTATGGTAGCACCCTCACCACGAAGAGCTTCAGTCAAGAGCATTTTTTGTGCATTTTTAGAGTCTACAAAAACTGTTGGATGAAACTGTAACATCTCCATTCTGTCAAGTTCTATGCCCTTTTCAACACATAGTCCCTGCATATCTGCACTAATACAAGGAGCATTCGTATGAAACTCATAGAGTGAACCGAGTCCACCACTTGCAATAATAATATCCTTCGCATAGATATTTTCTCTTTGTCTATGGTCTAAGACAGTTACACCATAGCAAACCCCATCTTTTATGAGCAAATCAACGACTCTTGCATTGCCAAGCATTGCGTGTTCATTTTGAGAGAGTAAGAAGTGATGTAAGTATCTTCCCGTGGCATCACCCCCTGCATGGAGTATTCTTTCACAAGAGTGCGCTGCCTCTTTTGTATAAAGTAACTCCCCTGCATCATTACTATCAAACGCAAAACCATTCTCTACAAGATCATCAATAGCTTCTCTTGAGTACTTACTCAATACAGAAACTGCTTCTTCATCACAAAGTCCATCTCCTGCATCAAGTGTATCTTTGATATGCACAGGAATATCCTCTTTGTCTCGGGCTAAAGCAACCCCACCCTGTGCATAAAAAGTATTACACTTAAAAGTCTCTCTTTTATTTATTATAAGCACTTTTTTCTCTTTTGGAATCTTCATAGCAGCGTAAAGTCCCGCTACCCCTGCTCCAATAATTATGACATCATATTTAAACATTAGTTACAACTTTCATTATTTTCCTGCACTGGTATCTCTTTTTTTTCTAAAATAAACTCAACATTTTCATCACCTTTTGGTGCACTCTTTTGATAATAAGGGGCTGCTTTGTACCCACAACCGCCTAGGCTTAACAAAAAGCTTGCTATAATAAGCGTATGAAAAATGCTCAAGACATTATTACTAATATTCAAAATAAACCTCAATTTTCTAAACTTGCAAAACATAAATGCATCAAGAGGATAGAGTCAACATTTAGCCCCGCTCTACAACGCATGATAAAATTTGCATACATCAGAAATGATGTACTCTTTTTTGTTCTGAACCACCCGGGAGCTAAACAAGAGTTTGATAATAATATACAAAGTATTAAAAGTGCTTTAAATTTCTACACTCCTGATGAATGTAGTGATACTTTCATCTCTGACATCAAAGCATTTGTAACACATACACCCCATAAAGAGATAGAGTTCAAGGTACATGAGCCCGTTTTATACCCTGAGCGATCCAAGGGAGAGTTTACAATAGAGATAAAAGATGAAAAGTTGCATGCTCTAGCACAAAGTATACAAAAAATCATAAAAGAGCATTTAGATGACTCTTGAAGAGACTATAAAACAGCTTCCTGATGCACCAGGTGTCTACCAATACTTCGATAAGAGTGGACATCTTTTATATGTAGGCAAAGCAAAGAATTTAAAAAACCGTGTAAAGAGTTACTGGCAATTTACTCCCACTCTCAAGGCAAATACTACCCTCTCTGTGAGAATCACAAAAATGATAGAGCAAACACGCACTCTCAACTATATAGTAGTCAAGAGTGAACATGATGCACTGATTCTTGAGAACTCGCTTATCAAACAACTCAATCCAAAATATAATATTTTACTCAGAGATGATAAAACATACCCTTATATTTATATTGACACCTCTGAAAAATATCCCCGTTTTGACATCACTCGTAAGATTTTAAAGAGTAAAGAGATTACTTACTTTGGTCCCTACTCTGTTGGTGCAAGAGATATTTTAGACTCTCTTTATGAGATATGTAAACTCGTTCAAAAAAAATCCTGTCTCAAATCACATAAACTCTGTCTCTACCACCAAATAGATAAATGCCTTGGTCCTTGTGAGCTACCCATTACAGAGGAACGCTACAATCAAGAGGTTTCCTTAGCCACTGCACTTATAAAAAATAAAAAACAGCTTATTCAAAAACTTGAAGATAAAATGGAGTTTTATGCAGAGGAGATGCGTTTTGAAGAGGCAGCAGAGCTTCGTGATAGGATTGAGCGGATACAAAGGTCTCAAATAAAGAGTGAGATTGATTTTGCTACAAATGAAAACTATGATATCTTTGTTGTGCAAAATTCTCTCAAGCGCGCTGTAGTAGTGCGTATATTTATGCGAGATGGAAAAATAATCTCCTCCTCACATGACTTTATAAATATCACAGATGCTTACTCTGAGGATGAGCTTTACCTGCGTGCTCTTTTAGATTTTTACAAAGAGGAGAAGCCTCCTATTGTTGCCCCTATTTTACTTGCAAAAGAGATTGTGTCAAAACAAAGTTTAGAGGAACACTTAACGCAAATTTTTGAAAAAAAAGCAAGTATCTCCCTGCCACAGAGAGGGAAGAGGAAAGAGTTAATAGAGCTTGCACTACTCAACGCTAATGAACTCCTCAAAAAAGATAAAAAAGAGGACTTTTTAGCGATTCCTCTCCAAATCCAAGATTTATGTAACTTGGAGAGAATCCCCTCACGCGTAGAAGTTTTTGACAACTCACATATCTCTGGAGTAGCTACTGTTGGTGCGATGATAGTGTATGAAAATGGAAAATTTGATAAAAAGTCCTATAGAACCTATCATTTAGAAGCCAAAGATGAATATGCTCAGATGAGAGAAACACTGAGTCGTAGAGTCAATAGTTTTGCTAAAAATTCTCCTCCAGATTTATGGATTCTTGATGGAGGGGCTACACTTTTAAAACTTGCCTTAGAGATTTTAGAATCAAATGCTATAAACTTAGAAGTGATAGCAATCTCCAAAGAGAAGATTGATGCAAAAACACATAGAGCGAAAGGGAAAGCAAACGATATTATCTACACAAAAGAGCAAGTTTTTCGACTAAAAAATAGTGATAAAAGATTACAATGGGCACAAAACTTACGAGATGAAGCGCATCGTGCTGCCATCAGCTTTCATAAAAAAACAAAACTCAAACTCGATCAAGAGAGTCAACTTCTAAATCTTCACGGTATTTCTCAAGCAAAAGTTGTAAAAATTCTTAATCATTTTGGAACCTTTGAAGCACTTAAGAAAGTAAGTTTTGAGGATATTTGTACAATATTAAGCCAAAAAGATGCCAAAACCATCAAAAAGTTTTATAACTAAGTTTTATTTTGCTTTGTTTATGTTATATTTGTGGTGATTCTAGTTTTTAAGGTTTTTTTATGGGTAATGTAACACCAATTGATGAAGAGTATATGGTAGAAGGCGATGTAATAATTAGTCAAACTGATTTAAAAGGCATAATTACTTATGCCAATAGAGCATTTTGTAAAGTTTCTGGATACAAGAGAGACGAGTTAATAGGGCAACCACACAATATTGTCAGACACCCAGATATGCCAAAAATTGAGTTCGCTCAATTATGGGAAACGATATCTGGTGGTCAAGCTTGGAATGGACTAATAAAGAACTTACGAAAAGATGGAAAATACTACTGGGTAGATACTGAAGTTTTACCCATTAGAAGTGAGCAAGATACTCTTACTGGATATATTGCAGTTAGAAAAGAAGCTTCACGAAAAAATATAAATGAAATTCAAGAAAAATACACCAAAATGTTAAAAACAGAAAAGTAAGAGGGGCTATTAAATGTTAATTTACAATTTTCAAAAAGAGTTTGTAGGGATAGATGAGAAGGATTTAAGAACTTTAGGGTTTACAAATCTTCAGGGCTTACGCACAGAGGTACATGATTTTGCAGATCTTTTTGTAAAGACTCCTGGTTATGTCCATAACTTTAAACATGTACATTGGATAGACTTTATCTCATGTGCTGAATCAAACGAAGAATCAAAAGTAATTATTAATGTAAATAATAAAAACTATACAGCAGTCGTTCAGATTGCAACAGCTTTTTTAGTAGACAGTCCTGCTTCAAAAGGTTTTTTAGTAACACTTCACAACTTAAGAGAGTTAACTGTTGCAGAAAGCGAAAGAATTTCTGGGGATATCACACAGAGAGAGGCTCCTTTATCTCCAAGTGAACCACAACAAATTTTTGCTAATTCTCCGGCACATGTAGAAGATGCATTTGATACACCTACACAAAGAGCTACACAAGTAGAAACTGTAGAATCAGCTATCACAACTGATCCATACGAACTACCTTTAGATGTAATGATGGATGATGAGCCTACTCTTCCAGTATCTCAAGAGATACCAGTAGTTGAGAAATCTATTGAAAGCCTTGATATTCATTTTGATGATTCCCAAGAAGAGAACCTAGACATACCACTAGAGATTGATATTGATGATGATTTTGAAGATGTACTAACGCAAGATTTTGTAGAGAAAAAGAGTTCTTCAACACATACAGAGATGATAAAAGAGAGTTTTGAGAATGGCTATACATATGATCCACATGTAGCTTCAGATGAACTTGGATTACCGATTGACCTTATTGAGGAATTTATTCAAGATTTTATTGAACAAGCAAAAGAGTTTAAAGAAGATCTTTACAGATACCTTGATGAAAGTGATTTAGACAATTTAAAAATTCTTTCACATAAACTCAAAGGAGTTGCTGCCAACCTTCGCATTGAAGATGCATTAGAGACCATAACTGTAGTAAATACAGAATCTAATATTAATTTAATCAGTGAAAACCTTGATACTTTTTACAAAATAATTGCAAAACTCTCTGGAGAAGAAGTTATTACAGCTAAAGAGGTGGAAAATATTAGCCAAGAAGTAGATCCAGTTGATGCCGTAGTAAAAATTGATATGCCTGATGAGGAGATAGACCTTTATAGTGATCCTGAAACTATAGATGATGTAAATATAGCGGAGAAAATAGATATCCCTGAAATGAGTGATGATGCATTCTTAGAAGAAGAACCTAGCCTATCAGATGAGACCGAGCCACTCTTATCAGAAGCCCAAGAGAAACTTGAGATTGAAGCAGAGACTCAAGAGAGTGAAATAGAATTAGCAGATGACTTTCAAGTTGACAACCAAGATATATTAGAAACAGAGAGTGAAGATATACCACTTGAAATCAACTACTCAAAAGAGATTGCGGCAAATGAAATTGGTTTAAATATAGAGAGTTTCAACGAACTCTTTGAAGATTATATAAAAGAAGTAAAAGAGATTAGTAGTTCTATCAAAAAGGCACTTACAGATGAAGACATTAACAGTGTCAATCAAGAGAGTCTTAAACTTAAGGGTATGAGTGAAAATATGCGTGTTACATCATTTTCAAAAGAGCTAGATACTCTCATTAACTCTAAAGATTCTCAAGATATAAGTAGTGCTCTTGAAACTATAGATAAAATTATTGAACTTTTATCAAGCAAAGAAGGATAAATAAATGCAACTAGGATTAAAAAATAGACTAAGATTCATCAGTCTTTTACCAATTATTGTTTTATTTGGTATTACAAGTTACTTTGTTTATAACTCATATATGAACTATAAAGCAGCACAAATTTTACAGGATAAACTCTCTGAAAACAGAGAGCTCAATATTCTTGTAAATAATATATCTCGTGAGCGTGGAATGACCGTTATGTATCTTGGTAACTCATCTCCAAATACAATGCGTTCTCTTGTTAAACAACGCGCAGTAGTTGATGAAAAGATTCTTGCATATGAAGAGCATGTAAAAAATAAAGAAGTTTTACATGATCACTCTCATGGAATTGAACACTGTCATACATGTACAAATCTTAGTTCATTAGAAACACTCTTAGCTAAAATCAAAAAAATACGAGTAGCTGTAGATGAGCATAAAACAAACTTTCTTGAAGTCTATCAGGAAGTATATGGTAAAGCGCAACATTTAGCTATTTCACAACTTGAGGAGATTACTGATAATCAGCTTGATGGAAAAATCAATGCCTATGCAGCACAATATATCTCTTTAGTTCGTGCAAGTGAGTACACTTCGGATGAGAGAGACTTTATCTCTTTTGCTATAGCCCGTTCAACTGAGTTTGAAGAGGATGAGATTAATAACTGGATTTCACTTGTTGCAAAAGCGGATGCTATTACCTATGTGACTATGAAAGATAAGCTCTTAGTATCGCAGTTAGATACTATATTTAAAAATGAAGATACATTAGAACTTTTTGATGATATAAATACTGAAAGAACAGGTATTATGGCAGCTGCAATGAGTGGTGAGTATGATATTACTTCAGGTATTTGGTTTACTATGCTCGCCGAGAAGATAAATCTCATCACAAATGCAGAAGATATCATCCTAACGGCAATGGATAAAAGAGCAGTAGAGGTTAAAGAGAATGCACTTGAATTTCTTGCTATCACATTAATCATATGGTTAGTATCAGTAATATTAGCTGTTCTTGGATACCTCCTATCAAATGAGATTGCAAGAAACATTCAAAACCTCGAAGATGTACTCAAGCGTGTTGCAAAAGATACAAATGATGGTGAAGAAGCAGTAGAAATAAACCTCCATACTGCAAAAGGAACAGCTGAAGCTTATGATTTACTTGAAAAAATCATTGAACAAACGCGTCTTGATAAAGAGTCAGCACAAGAAGCAAGTGAAGCAAAATCTATGTTCCTTGCAAATATGTCTCATGAAATTCGTACACCTCTCAATGGTATAGTCGGATTTACAGAACTTCTTAAAGATACAGGCCTCGGGGAGGAGCAGACTGAGTTTGTTGAAATTATTGAAAAATCTTCAGAAAACCTTCTTGAGATTATCAACAATATCCTTGACCTCTCAAAAATTGAATCAAATAAACTAGAGATTGAAGACATCGCATTTAATCCAGCCGAAGAGTTCGAGTCAGCTGTTGATGTTTATGCTGTTCGTGCAAGTGAAAAACATATCGACCTTGGCTTCTTTATAGATCCAGAATTAGAGACTCCAATTAAAGGGGATCCTACAAAAATCAAAGAGGTTGTTATCAACCTTCTTTCAAATGCTGTTAAATTTACAAGTAGTTCAGGTTCTATAAATGTCAATATTAGAAAACTTGAGTCGGAAAAAGAGGGTATTGTTCGTATTAGATTTGAAGTGCAAGATAGTGGTATTGGTGTTACTAGCGAGCAAAAAGCGAGAATTTTTGAAGCCTTTTCTCAAGCAGACACATCAATTACTCGTAAATATGGTGGTACTGGACTTGGTCTTACTATTTCTTCTCGCTTTATTGAACTTATGGGTGGACAGCTTGATCTTGAGAGTGAACCAGGAAAAGGAACTACTTTCTTCTTTACACTCGATTTTGAAGAGATTGAAACGCTTAATGAGAGTGCAAAAGGCACATACTCAAGTATTAACGCTCTTGTTCTCCAATCTGCTCATAAACAAAAACGCCAAGATATCTATCTTCGCGAATATTTAGAGTTCTATGGTGTAAGTATCACTACATTTAAAGATTTTGATGAGTTAGAAACACTACAGCGTCAAGTAAACTACGACCTTATTATTGTAGATTATGATTATGCTGATGAGGACTCTTTGAGAAAATACAGTGTTCTTCCACAAGAGTTTATTTTACTCACGAAATCATACTTCATGAAAAAAATCGACTCTATGAATTTAGATATATTTAAAACACTCTATGAGCCACTCAACAACTCTAAACTCAGACAGGTTCTTGAAAACTACCATAGTGAAAACTTTAGTGCAAAAAAAGCAAAACAAGTTAACCGTAAAAAGTTCAATGCTGATACATCAAAGTTTAATGCAAATGTATTAGTTGCAGAAGATAATATCATTAACCAAAAGCTTATTAAAAGAACACTTGAAGATTTAGGTTTAACTATCTCTATAGCATCAAATGGTCTTGAAGCTTTCCAAAAGCGTAAAGATGGAAACTTTGATTTAATCTTTATGGATATTCAAATGCCTTTCTTAGATGGTATGGAAGCTACACAAGAGATTTTAGAGTATGAAGAGGAGTTCAATCAACCCCATGTTCCTATCTTAGCGCTTACAGCAAATGCACTCAAAGGGGACAGAGAGAGATTCTTAGAAGCAGGTCTTGATGAGTATACAACGAAACCACTTGTAAGATCAGAAATTGTCTCTCTGCTTAATCATTTCCTCGCAGATTATATTGTTGAAGTGGATGCGATGCCAACTGTAACAAATACTATTAAAGAACCTATTGTGGAAGAGAAACCAGCAATAGAAGTAGTTCCTGAAATAAAGACTGAAACAGTAGAAGCAGAGCTAGCACCTATAGTAGAAGATATACTTGATGCCCCTGAGGAGGATGAAGTCACCATTACACAAGACGAGATTCCTCAAGAAAATGAGCCTGAGTCTGAAATAGTTATTGAAAACAGTATTCCAGAAGTTATTCAAGAAGAAGAAGCTGAATCAGAGTCAGAAATTGAAGAGGAAGATAATACTTTAGAAGAAGTAATTGAAGAAGAAGATGTGCTAGAATCACAGATTCATTACACAACTGATATATTAGTTGCTAAAAAGAGTGCCTTTGAAGCTAAGTTTTTAGTAAAGATTCTTGATTCTTTAGGCTACACTTGTGAAGCTGTGAATAGCATGGAAGAGTTAAATGAAGCAGTAGAAAGCAATTTTTACAAGATTGTTATTGTAGATAATGAGTATAAAGATTTTGACTTAGATTCCTTTTCTCAAAAACTTAACTCCAGAAATGATGCAAGTAAAATTATTCTTATGAATACACAAGCCGTTGAAGATATAGATTTAGACCAACAATCCCATGTAGCAATAAGTGTTCAGAGTACAGTAAATAGAGCTACACTCAGCGAATTGATAACAAAACTAATTTAAGGAATTATAATATGACAAGAAACGATTTAGTAGTATTGGCTGTTGATGATGATATGATAAATCTGAAACTTCTAAAATCTATGCTCAAGAAGAGTGGTAATGTAAAAGAGGTAATAGAAGCAAAAAATGGTTCCGATGCGATTGGTGTTCTTAAAAGTCGTGATGATATTGATATTATTTTACTTGATATCATTATGCCTATAATGGGTGGAATAGATATGCTTAAGGTTGTCCGTGCAGATGATAATCTTCGTCAACTTCCTATCATAGTCCTTACAACAGATGAAACTAAAAAAGCAGAAGCTTTAGAGTGTGGAGCAAATGGATTTTTAATGAAACCTATCCGTAATGATGATCTCGTAGCTAAAATGGCAACAGTTATAGTATAAGAGTAAAGAGACTTAAAGTCTCTCCTCTATACTAAAATCTGTTTTAAAACCTCTTCCACACGAGTAACTCCCACTATTTCCATAGCATCTTGAACCTCTTGTGGAATATCTTCTAAATCACGCTCATAATTTTTTGCAGGAATAAGAACCTTTGTCATTCCTGCTTTATGTGCAGCAATAAGTTTCTCTTTTAATCCACCAATAGGTAAAACATCTCCACTAAGTGAAACCTCACCAGTCATAGCAATTTCTGAGCGAATCTTTTTAGAACTAAGTATTGATGCTATAACACTGACCATAGCTATACCTGCACTAGGACCATCTTTTGGTGTTGCACCATCTGGAACATGGATATGTAAGTCATAACGCTTATAGACCTCACTAGCATCTAATACAATGCCCTCTTCTTTCTCTTTAAAAGTAGTAGGAATATTTTTTGCATCTATCTTTAATTTTTTCGTATCTATAAGTGTTTTAACTACACTCATAGCTATTCTTGCAGACTCTTTCATTACATCTCCAAGGCTACCTGTCAACTGCAAGATACCTTTTCCTTTGATACGAATCGACTCTATCTTTAAAACATCACCACCAACTGCTGTCCATGCAAGACCATTTACAACACCAATTACTGGAACTTTATCTGTTTTTTCTATCTCAAATACACTTTTATCAAAGAAACTTTTTAAGTTTTTCATGGTTACTGATACTTTTGATGTATCACTATTTTGGAGTATCTCTTTTGCAACCTTTCTACATAAGTCAGCAAGTCTACGACGCAGATTACGAACACCTGCTTCACGCGTGTAACTATGAATCAACTCTTTGAGTGCTGGTTTTGATATACTTAATTCTGATTTTTTGAGTCCATGCTTTTTTATCTCTTGTGGTAGCAGATATCGTGATGCAATCTCATACTTCTCTTGAGGTGTATAAGAGCTTAAAGTAATAAACTCCATTCTATCCCGCAGTGGTGCTGGAATACGACCAAGATCATTTGCAGTAGCGATAAAGATAGCATTTGAGAGATCAAGGTTAAAGTTAAGATAGTAATCTCTAAACTCACTATTTTGCTCAGGATCAAGTATCTCCAAAAGTACAGATGTTGGATCACCTCGCTGTGAACGGGAAACCTTATCTATCTCATCTAAAACAATTACAGGATTCATCTTTTTTGCATCAATAATACCCTGAGTAATACGACCAGGCATTGCGCCAACATAGGTTCTTCTATGCCCGCGTAACTCATTCACATCTTCAAGTCCACCTAAAGCGATTCTTACTAAAGGGCGTTTGAGTGCTGTTGCTATAGAGTTTGCAAGTGAAGTTTTACCTACACCGGGAGGGCCACTAAAACAGAGAATTGCCCCTGCACTCTTTTTTCCTGTAATACCACGCAGTTCAAGAAGCTCTTTTACAGCGAAATACTCTACTATTCTTTTTTTAGGTTTTTCTAAAGAGAAGTGATCTTTATCGAGTTGTGCTTCTACATTATCTATATGGAGTGCTTTTTTAGAGAGCTCACCAAAGGGTATGTCAAGGACCCAATCAAGATAGGTTTGTGTCATTGAGGAGTCTGAAGAGTCAGGATGCATACGAGCAAACCTTTCAAGTTGCTTTTCTATCTCTTTATAAGCACCCTCATCCATCTTATCTTTTTTTGCTTCAAGCTTTTTTCTATACTCCTCAATCTCTTCATCTCTTGAAGTATCACTGCCTAACTCTTTTTGAATCTGTTTGAGTTGCTCTTTTAAAAAGTACTCTTTATTTACTTTTTCAATATGCGTATTTGCTTTTGCACGAATCTCTTTTTGGAGTTTATTTGCTTCAATCTCATCAATAAGATAATCAATCAAATCTAAAAATCTCTTCTCGGTATCAACTTCAACAAAGAGTTTATATGCCTGCTCTTTTTTAAGTTTTACAGTGGAACAGATTAAATCTATGATTCTATTATGATCATGATTCTCTTCTATAGTTCTAAGTAAATCAGGTGGAAAGTAAGAGCTTACGCTTGAGAGGGTTCTCACCTTTTCACGCACTACTTCTAAAATGGCATCAATTTTAAGCGTATTTACTTCCGTTGCTTCTATCACATCTACATGTGCGATTAAAGGATTTTCACTCACTTCATGTAGTTTTTTTGCACGAGCGAGACCTTGAAAAAGTACTTTTACACGCCCATCAGGAAGTGACACTTTTCTCATGATAGAGCCTACAACACCTGCATCATACATAGCATCATATTCGCGCTCACCCTCTTGTGACTCTTTTGTAGTACATACAATCACAAGGGAATTCTCTTCTATCGCCTTTGTCGCAGCAGCAATATTTTTCTCATCATTTAAAAAAAGTGGACTAATCATAAATGGATATAAAAAAAGTTCATCTTCTGCTATAACGGGTATATCTGCAGGAAATTCACCATAGTTACTTAACTTCATATATTTTTCCTATTATTTTGTTTCATTTGTATCTACAACTGAGTTACGAGAGACTACACTTCTTGTGTCTGGAATTAAAAAACCATACCAACTCGCTGTTCCATCACCCTCAAACCACTCTCTATACCAAGGTGTATTTGCCCTATTTACCTCGCTCCATTCTATCCATGGTTCTGGTTCAATTGCTCTATAGTACGCTGCACTTTTAGGCTTATCAATTCTATCATAGAGACCTGCTATAGTTTCATTAAGAGCGGCCTCAGCCATATAGAGATTAGTCAGCATAGTATCAACAACACTATAGTACATAGAGTTTGGATACTCTCTTTTAAATTTATTTGCTTCTTTAATAGCCTCTTTCACAAGTACCTGATCTCGTCTTGGATTTGGTAATGCCATATATTTTGCTTTTATTTTTAAAAACTCTGCGAACTCTTTTTCATTATAGTTTGCGTAGCGTTTTATATACTCATCCAAATAGTGTTCTGCTAAGATATACTCTTCATAGTACATATGAGAAATTGCAAGTATCATTGTAGCTTCAGGGAGAAGAGGTGAACCGACATGTTCACTCTGTAGTGAGGAGTAGTAGTTATCTGCTTTGTCAATATTTCCAGCAGAAATTGACTCCACAATTTTTCCATACCAATATAGAGCAGGCTTATTATACTCTTCTAACTCTTTAGCACATGAGCTAAAGAGGAGCATCAAACTCAGAGTTGCAAAGAGTAAGTTTAATTTTTGTAATTTCATAAGTATAGTATCCTTTATTAGCCTGCTATTTTATCTAAAAGAGTTTTGATTTTATTTAAGGGTGGTTCTAAAACCCTTTATTTGCTTATTTTAGACTTTATTTCATCCTCTTGCATCTGTGATGTAACATACTTTATCACAACTACTTTTTCTGTTTCATTAATATACCACTCTGCGATATGTTCACTCTCTAAAGCATATAGTTTATCAAAATCCACTTCTGCTTCATCTATGTAAAGATGTGAATGTCTCACAGGATTTTGCAGTTTAAAGGCTGTCCATACTAGCCAAAGAACAATCACAGCACCAAGAGTAATTCCAAGTGTTTCTCTATCGCTTATATCAAGATAAAGACCAGCGAATGTACCTCCTAAAAATGTAAAGAAGTAAGCCGCCGAGTTAGCAATACCTAAAGCAGCACCTTTTTGATGTACTTTTGCAAACTTAGATATCATAGACTGAACAAGTGGCTCCATCATATTAAAACCTATAAAAAAGAAAATAACACCAAAAACAAAAACTGTACTAGAAGTTGTAAATCCCATAATAAGAAACGATGCAAGAAAAAGCACTATAGAGAGTAAAAATATCTGTTTTGGTATATTTCTCTTTTCACCAAATACAGCAGCAGGTCCCATGGCAATAAGTCCAGCTATCATTGCAGGTGCATATACCTTCCAAAGTTCTGCTTTCTCCCAAGAGAATCCATATTCAGGTTTTGTGAGTATGATTGGTATTAAAACAAAGGCGATGGTCATTAAACCTTTTTGCATTGCATTTATTATTATCATATTAAGAAGATTGTTATCTTTTAAAATATCTGCTGTTTTCGTTTTATTATGATAAATATGCTTAATTTTTGGCGGTGTTGGTACTTTTAGAAAAAGAACTCCAATCGCTAAAATTGCTAAAGCTGCCGTAATTAAAAAGATAACGCTAATACCAAAATTCGCTGCAATAACAGGACCAAGTGCCATAGCAAGAGCAAAACTCATAGCAATAAACCCACCCATTATAGCCATAGCATGCCCACGCGTTTTTTCTTCAACTAAATCAGCTATCATCGCTGTTACAACAGAACCTATCGCTCCTGCACCTTGTAAAAAACGCCCAAACATAAGTGTATATATATCTGTAGAGTATGCACAAACCAATGAACCTATCAAAAATATAATAAGACCAAATAAAATGGTAGGTTTTCTACCATATTTATCACTCATTGTTCCAAATGGAATCTGAAAAATTGCTTGAGTGAGGGCATATCCCCCAACAACAACACCTACTAAAAATCCTGTTGCATGTTCTAAATCAAGAGCATATACAGATAAAACAGGGAGGACAAGAAAGAGTCCTAGAAATCTAAGAAACAAAATAGAAGAGAGAGGAAGTACTTTTTTAAACATTTAAAACCTTTATATATAGTATAATTTCGCAATTATATACAAAAGATGATTAACGATACCATTAATAAAGTTTAAGGAAAAACATTTGAAATTAGTTTTAGCTACATCTAATAAAGGGAAAGTAAGAGAGATTAAAGAACTCTGCCCTGAATATGAGGTTATCCCATATAGTGAACTCATAGAAGAGTTTGAAATCATAGAAGATGCAGATACATTTAAAGAAAATGCACTCATTAAAGCGCGTGCTGTTTATGCCGCACTTGATGATGCAGAGCTTATAGTCGTTGCTGATGATAGTGGGATAAGTGTTGATGTTTTAGGGGGTGCTCCTGGTATCTATAGTGCAAGATATGGTGGTGAAAATGCTACTGATAAAGAGAACTTACAGACCTTAATGACAAATATTAAAAAAGCAGGTGTCAAGAGTTCTCCTGCTTTTTATACAGCAGCTATTGCCATAGTTACAAAAGATATTGAGAGAACAGTCCATGGATGGATGTATGGAACAGCTTTAACGGAGGCGCAAGGGGATGGAGGATTTGGTTATGACCCAATGTTTATACCTCTAGGATATGATAAAACATTGGGTGAACTTGACAATGAGATAAAGAGAAAACTCTCTCATCGTTCAAAAGCATTAAGTCTTATGAAAAAAGTTTTAAAAACTTTATAAGAGTCTGAGGCTTAGAGTATAAAATTTGTCTTCTATATCATCTAAAAATTTATGTAACTGGTCTCTGTATTTGTTAAGAGTTTGCATAATATCTCCTTTAGACTTGAGTATTTACAAGAAATAAGCAAATTTTATACCACTCTAATGAAATAGTATAAGAAGAACAACTCCAAAAACTATTCTATAGACTCCAAATGAGACAAAGGTAAACTTCTCTAAGAATTTCAAAAAGAGTTTAATAGTAAGATATGCAACTATAAAAGAGACAATAAAGCCTACTCCAAGAGTCAAAAAATTTGTATCACTAAACTCTTTATAATGTTTGAGTAAATCGTAGGCACTAACCGCACTCATTACAGGAAAAGCAAGTAAAAAACTAAACTCAGCACTCGCTTTTCTACTCAAACCGACAAGCAGTGCTCCTATTATAGTAGAACCTGCCCTACTAGTTCCAGGAATAAGGGCAAATACTTGCGCAACTCCAATCACTAAAGATTGTTTGAGTGTTACTTTCTCTACATCATCTATAAGCTCTTCTTCATTAGGAATAAAAAACTTCTCTACAATAAGAAAAATTATACCTCCCACTATAAACATTGTAGCCACAATATTAATACTAAAAAGCTCTTTGATTTGATGGGCAAACAGAAACCCTACTATACCAATAGGCAAAAATGCTAAAAAAACTTTCATCCACAAATCAATCTTCTTCAATGTAAATTTCTCTTTATAGTTAAAAACAACTGCTAAAATAGCAGCAAATTGAATAATAACTTCATAGGCTTTTGTCACACTTGTTTGATTAATCCCTAAGAAATGACTTGCAACTATTAAATGTCCAGTAGATGAGATAGGTAAGAACTCTGTAAAACCTTCTATAATTCCTAAAAAAATTGAATCAAATATACTCATTTACACTCCAGATTGAAAATTATTATTTTTTAGCGACATTTAAATAAAAAAATTGGATTTTTTGTGTTAAAATTCTAAAAAGTGTATAGTAACATAATATAAAGGCTAAAAAATGAATTTACTAATTGTTGACGACAGTAAAATTGTAAGACGAGTGCTTACAAATACAATGCGACGCTACTTTAAGGCACCTGAGTGGCCAGAGCTTAAAATATTTGAAGCCGAAGATGGTTTAGAAGCTATGGAAGTTATGAAAAAAGAGCAAGTAGACATCATGCTCCTTGATTGGAATATGCCAAATATGAACGGTGAAGAGGTTGTTGATGCAGTCCGAAAAAACAAAGCATGGAATAAGACCCGAATCATTATGGCAACAACAGAGGGCTCTAAAGCGAGTGTACTCAAAATGATTAAAAAAGGCGCAAATGGATATATGGTTAAACCATTCCAAGAAGATGCAATCTTTAAAACACTCAACACTATTACAGCGAGAATGGCGAATTAATTCCTCAGAATCTTAAAACTTTAAAATTATTTCGATATAATACGAGGTTTTTTAATTTAAACTTCAGTAGGAAATATAAATATGTTACTTTTTACACCTGGTCCAACTCCAGTACCACAGAATGTTCGCAATGCGATGAGTGATGAGACTATGCACCATCGTACACCTGAGTTTGAAGCTATCTTTGAGCAAACTCGTTCACATCTTTTTAAGCTTTTTAAGACGGATGAAGTGATTATGCTTGCTTCAAGTGGAACGGGTGCTATGGAAGCGGCTGTTATTAATCTCTGCCACAACACACTTTTAAGTATCAACAGTGGAAAGTTTGGAGAGCGTTTTGGAAAAATCGCACTTGCTCATGGACTTAAAAATGTAGAGATTAAAAATGAGTGGGATACTCCAGCTTCTGTCGAAGCCGTTGTTGATGCACTCAAAGCAAATCCAGAGATTGATGCAATCGCTATTCAGATAAGTGAATCAGCAGGTGGTCTTCGACACTCGGTTGAAGAGATAGCAGCTGCTGCCAAAGAGATAAACCCTCAGATAATGATTATTGCTGATGGAATTACAGCTGTTGGTGTCGAGCCTATTGATGTAAACAACATTGATGCACTCCTTGCAGGAAGCCAAAAAGCTTTAATGCTTCCTCCTGGTCTCTCACTTCTTGGTTTAAGTAATGCAGCTATTAAAAAAATAGGTGCAGGAAAAGGGTATTACCTGAACCTCGCATCAGAGATAAAGAAACAGAAACAAAACACTACTGCGTATACGGCTGCTACTACTTTAACTATCGGTCTTTTAGAAGTTTTAGAGACTATTGAAGCTGATGGTGGTGTCGATGCACTTTATAGAAGAACTCAAACAAGAGCAGAAGCTGTTACAGCAGCACTTCAAGCGCTAGATTTACATATTTATCCAACACGACCTGCTCCATCAATGACAACTATTGATGATGCAGATGCAAGTGCAATTAGAAAGATTCTTAAAGAGGATTTTGATGTAAATGTTGCAGGTGGTCAAGATCATTTAAAGGGTAAAATTTTTAGAATTAACCAAATGGGTCTTATAAATGATTATGAAATGGCATGGGTTGTGAATGCAGTTGAGTTAGCACTTGCTAAAATCGGTCGTAGAGTTTATGATGGAACTGCAAACAGAATCTTTAATGAGATTACTTTTAAAATGGGAAAATAGATGATATTAGAGCATGAGATTCCTAACGGTACAAAACTCTACTTTGGCAACTCTGCTAAGGTAAAACGCCATATCGAAAATGTAGCAAGTGAAATCCTTGATGCAAATGGATATGAGGAGATAGTAACACCTATCTTTTCATACCACCAACACCTTAGTATTGCCGATCAAAGAGAACTTATTCGTGTGAATGATGCAAAAAACAATGCCCTCTCTCTTCGTGCCGATTCTACTATTGATGTTGTGCGTATCATTGAGAAGCGTTTAGGTAAAAATACTGCACAAAAAAAATGGTTCTATATTCAACCTGTGGTGACTTATCCTACAACTGAACAGTATCAAGTAGGTGTTGAGTACATGGGTGAGACAAAACTCTCCTCAGTTGCATCACTCGCCCTTAATATCTTTGAAAGGTTAGAGGTACAACCTTTGATGCAGATATCAAACATCAAAATACCAGAACTTCTTGTAGAGATGTTTGAGAGTTTAACTATTGATGATTTTAGACATATAAATATAGATAAGTTTATCTCTCTTAAGCAAGAGTGGCTCACAAAACTTGTCTATCTTCAGTATGTTGAGCAGATTGATGAAGTTATGGCAATAGCCCCACAAGCAATTACAAATGAACTTCAAAAGATGAAAGATTTATGCTCAGAAATGGAGTGTAAAAACACAGTGCTTGCACCTATGTACTATGCAAAAATGCTCTACTATGATGAACTCTTTTTCAGATGTATAGCAGGAAATGAAGTCTTCGCTCGCGGTGGAAGATATAAAAATGCAGATCTTACATCAGTAGGTTTTGCGATATACACAGATGCACTCTGTGAAGAAATAATAAGTAAGGAAAAGTAGTGAAAGCAGATTTAATAGTAGGAATCCAGTGGGGCGATGAAGGAAAGGGAAAAATAGTAGATAGACTTGCTTGCGAATATGACATGGTATGTCGTTCTCAAGGGGGTCATAATGCTGGTCATACTATCTGGGTTGATGGTGTAAAATTTGCACTCCACCTAGTTCCTTCAGGTGTACTCAATCCTAAGGCTATCAATGTTGTAGGAAATGGTGTAGTACTCTCTCCTGAGTCTATCATCAAAGAGATGGTTCAGTTTGACAACTTGGAAGGTCGTCTTTTTATCTCTGATAAAGCACACCTAAACCTTTACTACCATGCACTTGTAGACCAAGCAAAAGAGCGCCTTAAGGGTGACAAGGCTATTGGTACAACTGGTAAAGGAATTGGACCTGCTTATGCAGATAAAATCAACCGTACTGGTTTTCGTGTGGGTGAACTTTTAAACCCTGCAAAACTTACAACTTCTATTATCGAGTATTTTGAGCAAAACCGTCAAATCTTTGATATTTATGAAATTCCTACACCTATAAAGTCTGAATTGCTTACAGAACTCGAAGGCTACAAAGAAAAACTTGCTCCTTTTATTACCGATACTACACAACTTGTTTGGAAAGCTCTTGATGATAAGAAGCGCATACTTTTAGAGGGTGCACAGGGTACACTTTTGGATATTGACCATGGTACTTATCCATTTGTAACTTCATCTGCTACTGTGAGTGCTGGTGCTTGTACTGGTTTGGGTATCAATCCAAAAGATATCGGTAAGGTTATCGGTATTGTAAAAGCATACTGTACTCGCGTTGGAAATGGACCTTTTCCATCTGAAGATTTTGGCGAAGATGGTCAGCGTTTAGGGGAACAAGGGCATGAGTTTGGTACAACAACGGGTCGTGCTCGTCGTTGTGGTTGGTTTGATGCAGTTGCAACTCGCCATGCAGCGAGACTCAATGGTTGTGATGAGTTAGCGCTTATGAAACTTGATGTTTTGGATGGTTTTGATGTAGTAAAACTCTGCGTAGCTTATGAGCTAAATGGCGAAGAGATTGACTATATGCCATCAAACTTAGAGGATGTAAAACCAATCTATAAAACTTTTAAAGGTTGGAACAACTCTGTTGGAGCAAGAACATTTGATGCACTCCCTAAAGATGCACAAGAGTTTGTGAAAACTATAGAAGAAATCAGTAAAACAAAAGTTGGCATCATCTCAACTTCGCCTGAGAGAGATGATACAATCATTCTCTAAATTATGAAAACAAAATACTCTCCTTTAGTGCAGGTAAAAAAAAACATCATGCAAAAAAGTGAGAGAGTTTTACAAAGTACTAACGCAAAACTCTACAGACTCCAAGATGAACTCAAAAGTTCTATTGTAGCCTTAGACAGTATTGTTACCCCCTCAAGCGGAAAGATTTCAGAATTTTTATCTTCAAAAACACTTTTAGAATCCCAGCGACTCCTTATACAACAAAAAGAAGCTCTACTCTTTTCTGTTCAAGAAGAGATGAAAGAAGCAAAAGCACAACTCAAAGTTGATATGATAGAGTATGAAAAATTTAACTATCTTGATCTTCAAGAGCGTAAAGAGTTTGAAGAAAGAAAAAAGAGAGAAGAAGCAAAAGAGTTAGATGAAGTAGCACTTCTTATCTACTCAAAAACTGCACAAAACAAGGAAAAAATTTGAAACTTTTACTACTACTAACTATTATATACTCTAACATTTTTGCACTCCAAACAAGTGATAGACTCTTTGAGTGTACTGAAATATTTAAAGAACGAAAAAGTGAACTTCTTGTAGAACTTGAGCGTATAGATGAGCAAAAACAAGCCCTTAGTGCCCTTAAAACTGCCACAGAAGAACTTCTCAAACAAAAAGAGTCTCAACTCTCTCTTAAAGAAGATGCGGTGAATGAAAAACTTACAGAAGCTACAAAAAAAGAGGCAAGTATCAAAAAGATGCTTGCAAAAAATGAAGCTACTCTTAAAAATCTAAAAAGTACTAAAATGAGTAAAATTGCTCAAACTTTTTCTAAAATGAAAGCAGCTTCTGCATCAAACATACTCTCAGAGATGCCCTCGCATGATGCTATAACAATTTTACAAGCACTTAAGCCAAAAGTAGTTGGGAAGATTTTAACAAAAATGGACGCAAAAAAAGCTTCAGAACTCACACAACTTTTAAACAAATAGTCTTTATCTAATAAGACTTTTACCTTACTTATTGTAAAATGTCCAAATTTAATAAATAAGTAGGGTCATCATACAATGAAAATATCACTTAAAGCTATCCCCCATATATCAAACAAAATTGCAATTGAATTAAATAAAAGTGGTGTCGTTACTATGACAAAAGGTTTAGAACCAATAGCTAACGAAGCAGAAAAAATACTTGAAGAAAATGTTAAAAGAGAGATAGCCTTAGAAGAAAAAGTAAATGATATCTGTGATGACAATGAAGAAGAGATTGAGTTTATGCTTGCCGATGAGAGACAACTCTTTTTCATGATTAAGAAAAAAATTGCTCCTGAATTTGGTGTGATTTTAAACTATGAAGAGAGATTTTCAGATATTAGTCATAGAATTTTAGATGAATTGTATGAAGAGGACTTAATCCACTTTGATGTTACGGAAAATCGTATCAAAAATATTATCTATTCAGCTATGACAAACTTTATGGCTGATACTTCTGAGATTGAAGATGCAGTAATGGATAAAATCCGTTCATACAAAAGAAAGTTCATCCCAGGAACTGATGAATTTGAAATTTTACATGAAAAACTTTACAGAGAAGAGATGATGAAAAGGGGTATGGAGTAATGAGCACAACTAAGAGTTTAAAAAAAGTATATTTATATCTTGAAAATGGCACTTATTTAGAGGCTTCTAGTTTTGGAGCTGAAACCACATTAGTTGGTGAGATAGTTTTTAATACTTCTATGAGTGGCTACCAAGAGATTATGTCTGACCCCTCGTATGCAGGACAATTTGTTACTTTTACTATGCCAGAGATTGGAAATGTTGGTGTAAATGCACAAGATATGGAGAGCGCATCTGCTCATGCAAAAGGTATGATAGTAAGAAAATATCAAGCGAGATACTCAAACTTTAGAGCGGAAGGTTCACTAGCAGATTTTCTAAAAAAGTACAATGTTATGGGTATATGTGATATAGATACAAGATTCTTAACAAAAATGATTCGTAGCGAAGGTGCTATGATGATGGTTGCTTCTACTGAGATAAGTGATAAAGTGGAATTACAAAAGATTCTCTTAGATGCTCCACGCATCGAAGATATCAATTACATCGAGCAGGTAAGTACAAAAAAAGCCTATAAGCACACATCGAGTACATACAATGAAAAAACTGCTTTTGAGTATGAAGAAGCACCGAAAGAAGAAGCAAAAATAGCTGTTATAGATTTTGGTGTAAAAAGAAATATTCTCAATGAAATAGTAAGTGCAGGAATTGCTGTAGAGGTTATTCCAAATGACTTTCATGCGGAGACTCTTATAGCAGACTATGCTGATAAAAAGATAGATGGTGTTTTCCTCTCAAATGGTCCTGGAGATCCACTTGTCCTAAAAAAAGAGCAAGAGCAGATTAAAAAACTTATAAGTGCTAAAATTCCTATGTTTGGAATCTGCTTAGGGCATCAACTCCTCTCTATCTCTCATGGATACGATACATACAAACTTAAGTTTGGTCATCATGGTGGAAATCATCCTGTAAAAAATGAAAAAACAGGTTTAGTAGAGATTACTGCACAGAATCATAACTATAATGTTCCTGATAATATCACAGAAATTGCAACTGTAACCCACTCAAATCTTTTTGATGATACTATTGAAGGTTTACAGTATAATGATGCACCAATATTTTCAGTACAACACCACCCAGAATCTTCTCCTGGACCAAAAGAGAGTCGTTATATATTTAAAGAATTTCTATCTCTTATCAAGAGATAGAAATTCTCCTCTATAAGCAGTATTAATAATAGTGCTTACTTTCTACACACCTTAAATAAAAATAAAATTCCCAAAGTAAACAAAAAGATAATAAATATAAGAATTTAACTTATAATTAAGATAAATTGAACCATTCTATTGTTAATATACACTGTTAATTAGTTTAATAAATATTTTGATTATTTATTAAGCTTAATTGCTTTGAATCTTAAGGAGGCTATATATGGAGAATCGTCCATTAGAGTACGACTATACAGTTGCAAAGATGTTTATGCTAACTACAGTTCTTTTAGGTATTGTAGGTATGCTCATCGGTGTAATTCTAGCATTCGAGCTTGCATTCCCTGGTATTAATACAATACTTGGATCAGGTTTAGCTGAATTCACAAACTTCAGTCGTCTTCGTCCACTGCATACAGATGCAGTAATATTTGGTTTTACACTAAGTGGTATTTTTGCTACTTGGTATTATGTTGGTCAGCGTGTACTCAAAGTGTCAATGGCAGAATCAGGCTTTTTGATGTTTATCGGTAAGTTACACTTTTGGTTATATATCGTAGGTGTTGCAGCAGTTGTTGTTTCACTTCTTGCAGGTGTTACAACTTCAAAAGAGTACGCTGAGTTTGAGTGGCCAATTGATATCGCTATCGTTGTTGTATGGGTACTATTTGGTGTGAGTATCTTTGGTCTTATCGGTATGCGCCGTGAAAAGTCACTCTATATTTCAGTATGGTATTACATCGCTACTTTCTTAGGTATAGCTATGCTTTATCTATTTAATAACATGGAAATTCCTACTATGCTTGCAACATCTGCAGCTGGTGAGAGTGGAATTGGTGCTTGGTACCATTCTGTTTCTATGTATGCTGGTACAAATGATGCACTTGTTCAATGGTGGTATGGTCATAATGCAGTTGCATTTGGTTTTACTGTTCCTATTGTTGCAATGATTTACTACTTTTTACCAAAAGAGTCTGGTCAAGCTATCTACTCATATAAATTATCATTACTCTCTTTCTGGGGTTTAATGTTCGTTTACCTATGGGCTGGTGGTCACCACCTTCTTTACTCAACTGTTCCTGACTGGATGCAAACTATGGGATCTATTTTCTCAGTAGTTCTTATTCTTCCATCATGGGGTTCAGCGATCAATATGCTCTTAACAATGAAAGGTGAGTGGCAACAAGTTGCAGCTTCTCCACTCATCAAGTTTATGGTTCTTGGTTCTACATTCTATATGTTCTCAACATTAGAAGGTCCTATCCAAGCTATTAAATCTGTTAATGCTATTGCTCACTTTACTGACTGGATTATTGGTCATGTTCATGATGGTGTTCTTGGTTGGGTTGGCTTTATGATTATGGCTGCACTTTACCACATGGCTCCTCGTGTGTTTAAAAGAGAGATTTACTCTAAGTCATTAATGGCTACACAATTTTGGATCCAAACTTTAGGTGTTGTTTTATACTTCACTTCTATGTGGATTGCAGGTATTACTCAAGGTATGATGTGGCGTGCTCACGATGAGTTTGGTAACTTAGCGTACTCATTCATCGATACTGTTACAGTTCTTCACCCTTACTATGCAATTCGTGGTGTTGGTGGACTATTATACTTAACTGGTTTCTTAATGTTTGCTTATAACATTTACAAAACTATGACTGCTGGAAAAGAGCTTGCTCAAGAACCAGCTAATGCATCGCCTATGGGCGCTTAAGAAAGGGAGGATATTATTATGTTTCATTGGTTAGAAAAACACCCGTTCTTTTTCGCGGTAGGTGTATTTGTTACAATCTCGTTTGCAGGTTTAGTTGAAATTGTTCCAAACTTTGCTCAACAATCTCGTCCTTTAATCGGAACAACTCCATACTCTACTTTAGAGTTAGCGGGTCGTCAGGTTTATATTAAAAATAGTTGTAATGCTTGTCACTCTCAACTAATTCGTCCATTCAAATCTGAGACAGATCGTTATGGTCACTACTCTTTAAGTGGTGAGTATGCTTATGATCGTCCTTTTCTTTGGGGTTCAAAGAGAACTGGTCCAGACTTAATGCGTGTAGGTAACTACCGTACAACTGACTGGCACGAAAACCATATGAAAGATCCTGCTGCAGTTGTTCCAGGTTCAATCATGCCAAAATATACATGGTTATACAAAAACATAGCTGATATTGATACTGCTTTTGCAGAGCAATTAACAGTATCTCAGTTCTTCTCTGTTCCTTACAATAAACCAGTTCCTATGAAAGATGGGTCAACTAAAATTGTAAAAATGGGTGGAAGTGTTGCAGAAGCAAATGCTATGGCTTTAGCTGAAGCAAAAGTAATTGTAGCAGATATGAAAGATCAAGATGTTAAAGATGCAGTTGCTAATGGTAAGATTCCTGAAATCGTAGCATTAATTGCATACTTAAATAGTCTTAAGTAGGGAAAGATAGTGTTCAGTGCTGAATTTCAGGCGTATGGTTATCTTGCAGTCACTGTCTTTATGACAGTTTCCTTATATGCTTATATATATCATTTATATAAGAACAGGAAAGATGCAGATGGCAAAGATTATGAAGAGTATAGCAATATGGCACTAAATGATGATATAGCAGATACTCCGGTAAATGCTCTATCAAAAGATGATAAAAAATAGGAGAGATATATGAATAAGCTTTATCTTTGGGGAATTATCATTACAATCGCAATGCTTGGATTTACTTACCTTTCGGTAGGTACATCTAAGGGTGGATTAAATGGTGATATCGTAAATATGCTTGCAATTGCAGGTGCAGTAGCACTTGTAATCATTACAGTTTTTGTTGTAATCAAGTATGTTCGTCAAATGCAAACTGATACTGCTGATGGTGAGTTAGCAGCTGAGTCTTGGGACGATATTGGTGAATATAAGAACCCTGTACCATTTGGTTGGGCTGTTATGTTCTTAGGAACTATAGTTTGGGGTATGTGGTACTGGGTAGTTGGTTACCCTGTAAATGCATATTCACAAATTGGTGAGTATAATGAAGATGTTGCAAAGCATGATGCAAAGTTCAATGCACAATATGCTTCTATCACTGGTGATAGATTAGTAGAGATGGGTGAATCTGTATTCTTAGCAGAGTGTAAGGTATGTCATGGTCTTGCTGCTGATGGTATTGATGGCAAAGCTGCTAACTTAAATGTTAGAGTTGAGCAAAAAACTGTTAAGTATGTAATTGAACATGGATCTAACAACCATCTTCTTGGTACAGAGATGCCAATGCCAGACCGTAACGGTCTTTTCAATATGACTACTGGAGCACTTATCACTGATGCAGAGATAGAATCTGTATCTAAGTATGTTTCCAATGGTATGAGTGGTGAAGGTGCGGAAGTATTTGCTGGAGTTTGTTCTTCATGTCACGGTGCGGATGGAATGGGTATGGAGTATGTAGCGCCAAGTATTGCTGCATTTAATCCAACACTTGTTACAAATGTTCTAAATCATGGTAAAAAAGGTGCTATCGGTACTATGCCAGCATTTAAAAGATTAAATGACAAGCAAAAAGAAGCTGTTGGTGCATATATCACTAGCTTAAGTGCGAAGTAAGGAGTCAGGTATGAATGAAAATAGAAGCGTATTTGCTCTTGATGGTGTAACTGGTATGCTTATAGCTACAGTATTACTACTTAGCATTTTAGCATTTTTAACAGTTAATGCAATAGGTGTGCAAACAGCTAATTCAGAAAACTTTTATAAAATAAAAGATGAAAAATTAATTAAGATGATTGACACGACAAGTGCTTCTCATGTTGTTGATGTGAAATAAGGAGTAGAAAGTGGAAAAAATTATTGCAATTGGTCTAGTGATTATGGCTGCATTCACACTTTTCTCGGTTTTAACACCCAACCACCTTTATGTAGGGTAGGAAATTTCATTGAAATTTTTAACTAGAGGGCTTTATGCCCTCATCCTCACACTTATCTTCCAAACCCAACTATTCGCAGAATATTTATATAAAGATGAAGTAGTCCATAGAGCTGCTTTCAGTGAACAAGTAGAAAAACTAGGATTTGAACTCCATCAAAAAACGGGCATTGCACTCCGTCTCATAATGCTCAAAAAATTGCCAGAAGGTATGGATATGGCAGTATATGAAAAAGAAATTCTAAAGAATTTCTCGGAGCCTACTATACTACTCTCTTTTTCAGAACTCGATTCACAAGTTGACATACAGGTAAATGACCCCTCTTTATATAAGTATTTTAATAGAAAACAGGTACTCTCACCTGTAGCTTCCCCTGTTCAAGCTTTCATGATGGCTCTAGCCTATGGACATACTTGGGAAAGTTTTAATGAGCTGAGAACAAACTATGGAGGTAGTATACTGCCTCTTTTAGCAGGAAAGGCAAAAAAAGAGCAAGTCATAGGAAAATATGCAGGATCAATGTTTAATGGATACATCGATATCTCTCACCAAATCTCTACTGCAAAAGGAGTTGTTTTAGAAAATGACCCAGGTGATGCGAACCAAACAG
>JALSUU010000086.1 GCA_027071075.1 Sulfurimonas sp.
ATGATGCACCTCACTTCCATTGCGGAACAATTTTCCAAAATAAAAGATATAAAACTTTTAAGTAACTTTGATAACGAAGATGTAAAAGGAGCAATAAACACTAGAAATTTTATTGCCCATGATTATGAAGGCATCAACCTCCCAATTATTGAATTTATCATAAGAGAAAGGCTACCTGTATTAAAAAAAGAAATCGATATAATCGTTTCAAAACAGACACTGCAAAAACCACTGCATGAGTAATCTACTTATTACCCTTTTTGCCTACCTCATAGATAGAAAATACGGGGAGTTCTCTTTTATAAAACACCCCATTATCATCATCGGAGAACTTATTTCTTGGTTTGAGAGGCACTTTTACAAAGACTCTATTATGCGAGGGGTTACGCTTCTTCTTTTTATGCTTCTCATCACTACCTCTTTTGCATATCTGCTTGCATCACTCTTAGAAAAGCTCCCCTATCCTCTCTACATTTTTTTCACTTCCATCATAGCCTCTATCTTCATCGCCCATAAAATGCTTCGTGATGCAGTAAGAGGAGTTGTTTTTGCTAAAGATAAAAGAGAGGCTATCTCTATGCTTGTGAGTCGTGACACAAAAGAGCTGAGTGAGAGTGACATATATAAGGCAGCCATTGAGACCTATGGGGAGAACCTTAGTGATGGCGTTGTTGCTCCACTGCTCTACCTACTCTTTTTTGGACTCCCTGGCATCATCTTCTACAAAACAGTAAATACCCTCGATTCTATGGTAGGCTATAGAAACAAAAAGTATGAACGCTATGGTAAAGCTTCCGCAAAACTCGATGATGTACTCAACTTCATCCCCTCAAGAGTCACCGCCATTCTCATTATGCTACTGAGTAAACAAAAAGATATTTTTGCTTTTTATGCTGATGGGAAGAAGCATGACTCTCCAAATGCAGGACACCCCATAACTGCCATGGCAGTTGCCCTTGATATAAGTCTTGGAGGCGATACCTCTTACTTTGGAGAGATAAAGTCTAAACCCTATTTTGGGAGAGGGAGAAAAGAGATAAAGGGAGAGGATGTTCTTCGATCCTTGGAATTTGTGTGAGCAGTTACTTTATGTAACTTTTTTCATATAATATTGTTTATATTTAAATTTATATCAGAGAGAAGAATTCTAATAAAAACTAGTTTAATTTTTACTCCACATTAATATATCTTATTATTTCGCAAAAGGCAAAGTAAAATCAGTTAGCATTTAGTATATTATGATACAATTTTTTATCACAATTTTTTATCACAATTTTTTATTTAAATCTAAAGGATGAACAATGTTCAAAAACCTGAAAATCAATCAACTCTTGTGGGGCTCTGCCCTTATCATTCTTTTAGTAAGTTCTATAACAGCTTTTCTCACTTACAAAAACATCTCCAAAGTTCAAGACTCCATACACGAGGATAGGACAGAGATTCTACCTCATGCTTTTAATTTTTTATACCTTAAACTTGATGTTATCCAAGTACAACAGTGGCTTACAGACATATCGGCAACAAGAGCGCACAAAGGTTTTGATGATGGATTTGATGAAGCCCGAAAATATTTTAATGATGCAAATAAAATTCTTGATTTTGTAATCCAAGAACATATCAAATATAATAAGCCACAAATGGTTGCTGAGTTAAAACAGTTTAAATCTGACTTTGCTGCCTACTACAAAATAGGTCAAGAGATGGCAAAGGCTTATATTAAAGATGGTCCAATAGAGGGCAATAAACTCATGCTCAAACTCGACCCCTTTGCTGAAAAGCTCTCCCAAAAACTAGACCCATGGATAACTAAGCACAGAGAAGAGAATGATAACGCCGCAGATAAGATTGAGAAATATATTAGTAATGTACTCATGGAAACAAGCTTCTCTTCTCTTGTTCTTATATTCATTATTCTATTAGCATTTTTTGCTATTTCTACTATTATTTCAGGTATTAGAGTTATACATGAACATCTTAAAAACATGGAAGATCTCGATTTCTCTCATACTCTTCAACTTGAGGGTAAAAATGAAATTGCCGAGATAGCAAAATCACTTAATATCGTAACCCAAGAGGTAGGAAAAGTTTTAAATACCATTAATCATACATCTATGGAAAATCTCTCTATCTCTGAAGAGTTAACACGCTCTGCAGAAGTTGTGGGAGAAAATATAGAAAAATCTAACTCTATTGTAGATACTACTACGCAAACTACAAGAGTGATGCAAGATGATATATCTGCATTTGTAACAGAAGCACAACAGACAAAAGATGAAGTTATAAATGCAAATGATAGACTAACATCTGCACGAAATGATATTGTTAATTTAACCCAAACAGTACAGCAGACATCTGAAGTAGAGATAGAAATCACACAAAAGATTCAAACACTCTCTCAAGAAGCAGAGCAGGTAAAAGATGTGCTTACGGTAATAAATGATATAGCAGACCAAACAAACTTACTTGCACTTAATGCAGCTATAGAAGCAGCTCGTGCGGGTGAACATGGGCGTGGTTTTGCTGTTGTTGCCGATGAAGTAAGAAAACTTGCTGAGCGAACACAAAAATCTCTTTCAGAAATTTCAGCAACCATAAATGTTATCGTTCAATCCATCACAGATGTAAGTGCACAGATGGAGAAAAACTCTCAAGATATGGAGCAGTTAGCTACTGTATCAGGAGAGATTGAAAATGATATAAATAGTGTCTCAGAGGTCATGAAACTAGCTGTATCCTCAAATGAAAGCACTACACAAAACTTTATCAAGACCTCTGAGCATATGAATAAAATCAATACAGATGTGAGCAGTATCAATGAGTATTCACAGAGTAACACGCGCAGTGCTAATGAGATGGCTGAAGCTTCCTCACATCTCTTAAAACTTACAGATCATCTCAATTCACAAATAGATAAATTTAAAGTTTAGAAAAACAAATATTATGAAAAATATTATAAAAATAAGCCTTGCAACTTCTTTGCTTCTCAGTTCAAGCCTGCTCGCTCAAGAGCTTGAAACAGAAAAAAGAACCAGAATACACTCTGTTCGTAAAGTAGTAGATCAAGTCGGGAAAATAGATACAAAAGAGATCTCTGAAGT
>JALSUU010000087.1 GCA_027071075.1 Sulfurimonas sp.
AACAAGAAAAATCTTACGCCTCATCTTGATGCAATTGCAAAAAATTCTCTCTTTTTTGATAACCTCTATGCAACAGGTACTCGTACAGTGAGAGGAATGGAAGCCGTTACGCTCTCTTTTCCACCTACTCCTGGTAGAAGTATTGTAAAGCGTCCAAAAAATGACACCCTTTACTCTATTGGTGATATCTTTCAAGCAAAAGGGTATGATAATCGTTTTATTTATGCAGGACATGGATACTTTGACAATATGAATGATTTTTTCTCAAAAAATGGATTTAAAGTTATTGATAGACTTGATTTTAGCGATGATGAAGTTACTTTTTCAAATGCTTGGGGTGTTTGTGATGAAGATCTTTTAAATAAAGCACTCCAAAAAGCAGATAAATCATATGCAAACAAAAAGCCATTTTTCTCATTCATCATGACTACTTCAAACCACAGACCATACACTTATCCTGAGGGAAAGATAGATATTCCTAGTCATACAGGGCGTGATGGTGGTGTGAAGTATACAGACTACGCTATAAATAAGTTCTTAGAAAAAGCGAAAGAGAAACCTTGGTATAAAGATACAATTTTTGTAATTATTGCTGATCACAATGGTGGTAGTGCTGGAAAAAATAGTCTTCCATTATATAGATATAAAATTCCACTTATAATGTATTCTCCAAGTATGATACAACCACAAGTTGTCACAAAACTCTCTTCACAAGTAGATACTTTTCCGACCCTCTTTAGTCTCTTAGGGTTTAGTTATAAGGCAAAATTTTATGGAAATAATATCTTAGATAAGAACTATACAGAGCGTGCTTTTATTGGAAATTATCAAAAACTTGGATATGTAAAAAATGGATATGTATATTATCTTACACCTGATAAAAAAGCACATAAAGAGAGAGTAAAAAAACTCACTATAAATAGTGTAGAGTACGAAGATATGCCTATAACAAAAGCCGAAGAGAAAGAGATTATCACTTACTATCAGAGTGCAAGTGATATTTATGAAGATAGTAATAAAAAACCAAATTACAAATAAGAGAAAAAATGAGTAAAGAATCAATCAGCATTATCATTTTAGCAGCAGGCAAAGGGAGTCGTATGAAGTCTCCAAAGGCAAAAGTTTTGCACTCTATCAGTGGAAAACCTATGCTTTACCATATCATCAAAGCTTCACAAGAGATTTCAAATGACATCACTGTTGTTATAGCGCATCAAAAAGAGGCTGTTCAAGAGCAGATGGAAGCACTTTTTGATGACATCAACTTTGTTATCCAAGATGCACAAAACTTTCCAGGAACAGGAGGAGCTATGAAAAATATAACTCCTAAAAATGAGAAAGTTTTAGTGCTTAATGGAGATATGCCGCTTATCACTGCAGATGCCTTACAAGGATTTTTAAGCAGTGATGCAGATATTATTATGTCTATCTTTGATTTAAAAGACCCTAACGGTTATGGTCGCGTTGTTATTGAAGAGAATGCAGTACAGTATATAGTTGAACAAAAAGATGCCAATGATGCAGAACTTGCAACGACAACCGTCAATGCAGGGGTGTATGCTTTTAAAAAATCGCTAATTAAAAAGTATATTCCTCTCCTGAGTAATGAGAATGCCCAAGAGGAGTACTATCTTACAGATGTGATTGCTATGGCAAAAAAAGATGGACTTTCAATTGCTCCTCTTTTAGTAGATGAGGAGCACTTTAAAGGTGTAAATTCTAAAAAAGATTTAGCAGACTCTGAAGAGATTATGCAGGAGAGAATCAGAACAAAATGGATGCAAGAGGGAGTTATTATGCAACTTCCCGCTACCATCTACATCGAATCTACTGTGAGCTTTGAGGGGGAGTGTATCGTTGAGAATGGGTGTAGAATCTGTGGTGAAACACTTATTCATAACTCGCATATAAAAGCACACTCTATCGTTGAAGACTCCATTGTCAAAAACTCTGATGTTGGACCACTTGCACACCTTCGTCCTGCATCATACTTAGAAGATACCCACATAGGGAACTTTGTCGAGGTAAAAAAATCAAGCCTCAAGGGTGTCAAAGCTGGACATCTCAGCTATCTCGGTGATGCGATGGTGGATGAGGGAAGTAATATTGGGGCGGGAGTCATTACTTGTAACTATGATGGAGTAAAAAAGTATAAAACCATCATAGGCAAAAATGTTTTTGTAGGGAGTGATACACAGCTTGTTGCCCCCGTAACCATAGAAGATGATGTTATGATAGCAGCGGGAACTACAGTACCAAGTGGAACTGTAAAGAGTGGTAACTTGGTACTGAGTCGTGTGAAACTTAGAACTATTAAAGAGTACTTCTATAAACATTTTGGAAAAAAGTAGATGATTATACCTATCTCTCTACTCAAAGACAAAAAAATCCTTCTTGGTGTCACTGGCTCAATCGCCGTTTACAAGTCACTTGAACTCGTGCGTCTCTTTGTCAAAGCAGGAGCGGAAGTGCGCGTTGTTATGAGTGAGAGTGCAAAAAAGTTTGTTACACCACTCACTTTTGAAACACTTACCTCTAACCGTGTGCTTGATGACACAAATGAATCATGGGCAGATAGTCATAACCACATCAAAGCAACACAGTGGGCAGATATTTTTGTTATTGCACCCGCTACTGCAAACACCATCGCCAAACTTGCAAATGCCATAGCGGATACTATGCTCCTCCAATGTGCCCTCGCCTTTAGTGGTATGAAGATTTTAGCACCTGCAGCAAATACAAATATGCTAGAAAACCCTATCACAAAAGCAAACTTTAAAATGCTTGGAATCTCAAACTACACTATTATAAATACACAGACAAAAGAGTTAGCTTGTAAAACAGTTGGAGATGGTGCTATGGCGGAGCCTTTAAATATTTTTTGGGCAACTGCTCGTGAACTTTTAAAAGATGTATTTTGGGCAGATAGACGCGTTATTGTCACTGGTGGTGGCACTATAGAGAAGATAGATGATGTGCGTTATATCTCTAACTTCTCAAGTGGGAAGATGGCATCAGCAGTTGCTACGGCACTCTACTGCAAGGGTGCTGATGTAAATCTCATTAGTACACGCTTTGATGCAGATTT
>JALSUU010000088.1 GCA_027071075.1 Sulfurimonas sp.
GCAAGTGCTGCTCCAAATCCTGCATCGTTGGGAATAAAGCCTAAATCTGTAAGATGATGAATGATGCGTTCTAGTTCAAGCAAAAGAGCGTCCCTTTTTGCAAGGGCAAGCGGCAGTTCCTGTTTGGAGGCTTGCAGATATATATCTCTGTAACAAATCTGATAGGCTATGCTCTCATTCCCACTAATTCGTTCTATAATAGGCTTTGCCTCTTCTAGTGTTTTACCCTCAAGCATCTTCTCTATCCCTCTGTTTTTATAAAAATGCCTTACCTCAAGATGGAGCATTGCCTCTCCCGCTTGAGAAAATTGAAAATGACCAGGCTCAATAATACCGGCATGAATAGGACCTACCGCGACTTCAAAGACACCATCGCCGCTTATTGCTTCATATTTGTATTGAAGATAGGGAGCTTCTTTGAGTTTTGTTTGTGTAAACTCTTTTCTTAAAGGGTGTATATCTCTAGGAAATCTCTCTTGATGCACTAAGGGGCGTGTATCAAATGCATCGTGGAAGACAATACCAAAATCATCCTGCATCTTTCTCTCAAACCAGATAGCTGTGGGGTATTTTTTTGCTAGTGTTGGAGTGGTGGGGTTATCTTTAGTCAGAAGCTCTTTATCTATTCTTTCATCATAGAGAGTAATAATTTCAAAATTTTCTTCTAACTCTTTTGCATAGCGTGCTATAAATCGCATCTGTTTCTCCTATACTATTGATTGTAAAAATGTTAGTGATGAGGGGAGTAAAAGAGCCATTAAAGAGATGACAAAAAGTATGAGTGCAAGCAGTTCGCTTGTGTATACTTTTTTCTCTTGGGTCTCACCCTCGTACTTCATAGACTGATAAATGGCAACAAAACGGTAAAAAATAATGGATAAAAGAGCGAGTAAAAAGAAAATCGCAGCTATCATCGCAAGTATATGGTCTCCCTGTTTTGCTCTGTTTATCATCGCACCAAAACCATAGAGTTCACTAAAAAACATGGGACTTGGTGGGAGTGAGATAATGGCGAGAATGAAAAGTGATACCAAAAATAAAAAGAGTTTTCCTTTTTTTCCTCTATATCCTCTCAGTGCTCCTGCTATTTTATATTTTCCATTAGATTCAAGTACCCCTGTTGAAAGAAAAAGTGCTGGTTTTAAAAAGGCGTGTGCGCCAAAGTGAAGTAGGGCAGCAAAGGGTGCTCCACTTACCCAAAAAATGACAATAAGCGCCATGTGCTCTATGCCTGAGAGAGAAAAAAGACGCATAAAGTCTTTCGCTCTATAGATAAGAAAAGAGACAATAAAAATAGTCAAAATTGTATAGACAAAAACAAAGATAAAAAGATGGTTATAGTTTACCTCCATCGCAATTTTTGAAAATCTAAAAAAGCCTATGATGACAGCAGACTCTAAGATACCACTAAAGAGCGCTGCAACGGGATAAAAAGAGGCTCTCTCAATGTTTGCAAGCCATAAGTTCATAGGAAAAAAGCCCATTTTTATAAACATTCCAATAGTAGTAATAGCAAAACCTATCTCAAATAAAAAGGGTGAGGGTATCTCTTTTGCATGTGCTAAAAGCAAATCAAACTCCATAGCGTTTTCGCCTAAAATCGGTTTTGCACTCGCATACATAAGAATGATACCAAATAAAATGAGCGAGACGGCAATAGCCCCAACGAGCATATAGTTCCAAGCCTCTTTATGTGCTGCAGGGGTATAGTTTGTTCTTATCATGTAGACAGTGGAGAGTGTTGCTAACTCTAATCCTATCCAGTAGATACCCATATGGTTTGAGAGAATAGAGAAGATAAGACCAATCCAAAATATTGCAAAAAATCTATAAAACTTTCTGTAAGCCTTGGGGGAGACTTTTACATGTTTATCGAGTGTTAAAAGTGACAGAGTTACACCTATGCCAACGATGGAAGAGAGAAGCAGTACATAGGTGTCTAGCTTATCTGCGACAAGGTAGTTGCCTAAAATATTGTAGGGTTTTGGAAGTAAAAAAAGCTCCACAATCGGAAGTAAAATTACAAAGGAGCTAAAGGCAAGTATATATTTTGCTTTTTCACTTTTTAAAAAACTGACACCAAACATAATGATGGAAGGGAGGAGTAAAAGTGCTAAGTTCATACTTGAAGCTCCTCTTTGTGAAAGAGTAGGTTTATAACCACAATAGCCATCAGCAGATCAAAAAATATACCAAGTTCCACAAGCATTGGCATTCCATTTGTCGCGGTGATACCTAGTAAAAAAAGAGCATTTTCCATACTTAAAAATCCTATAATTTTTGGGGCAACATTTTTATGCTCCATCATCAGTAAAAGGGAGAGAAAGAGTGAAGAGATACTGATAGCCACATAGTTTGCATGGGTATGCATCATATGTGTTATGGGTTCTGAAAGATAAAAGGTAAATACTAAAATAGCGGGAACAAGCATAATAGCATACTGGACTCTTATCTTCGGTGTGATTTGGCGTACAAAATGAAACTTTTGACTTAAATTTTTCAAAACATAAGGAATGCCTATTGCCTTTATGATAATGGTCATTACTCCTGTGAGAATCATAGCATCATCATCTAGGCTATCTCCTATGACAAGAGCTAAAAGCCCAAGCATAAGAGAGTTCATGGAGTACCATAAAAGGAGTCTGTAGAGTCGTGTTGTAAAGAGTGCAACAATCAGTGAAGCGAGAAAAAGTCCTATTAAAAAATCAACCATATACTAAGCTCCTAATACATAAAACGAGATAAGAGATAAAAATGCAAAAACTATGGCGAGACCAAGGAGATTTGGAATCTTAAAAAGACGCAGTTTTGCTGTGTTTACCTCTAAAAGTGCAACCATTGTTGCAATAAAGAAGAGTTTAAAAATAAAAATCAAAAAAGCTATGGGTATGGAAAACTCAAACCCAAAGGGCATAAAAAGTGCTGCAAAAAGAGAAGCAAATATGATGAACTTTATGGATGCAGCTGTTTCGATAATGGCAAGATAGATACCCGTTAAGTCAAGTATCATCGCCTCATGAACCATAGTGAGTTCGAGGTGTGTTTCTGGATTGTCAACGGGAATACGACCATTTTCAGCGATGAGTA
>JALSUU010000089.1 GCA_027071075.1 Sulfurimonas sp.
ATGCACTCTTGACTTCCTAAAGTGATAGAAGCAGAGAGCGCAATCATCATAGAAGTTTTAGGGTCTATTGGGTTTGCTTCATCTTGAACACTAAACTTGCTACTCATAGCCTGTTCAACTAAAAAACGAGGGTCAATCGCCTTTGCACTGTTAAGTGACTGTGGGAGAGATCCCATTTTTTCGATCATCATTGCTTCAACTTGTTCTGGTGTAGGTGCTTGCATACGGCACTCCTTTAAAATTATTAAAATTTGATGTAATTAACTACATCTTCAAAGCACTCTTAAAAAAGAGTGCTTCAAAGATAAAATGTATCTTATTTTAAAACCTCATTAATAGGGTTTGTTGTTTTGTTGCCTTTATCAAAGATATAAGCGTACATTGGTACATAAACAAGTGTTAAGAGTGTACCGATTAAGAGTCCACCGATGGCTACATCTGCAAGCGGGCTTAATCTCTCTAGTCCTACAGCTTGTTCTAATGCGATAGGAATCATCCCTGCAATAGTTCCAAAAGCAGTCATCATAACTGGACGAAATCTAACACGAACAGCTTCTTGTGCACTCTCAAATGGTGATTCTCCATTTTCTCTATAACTTTGGTAGAAGTCTATAAGAAGAACAGCATTTTTGATAATGATACCAAAGAGCAGGAGTATCCCAAGGAGTGATGGCATACAACTTGGTTTTCCAAAGAGTAACATTCCCCACGCTGCACCGATGAGTGAGAGTGGTAGAACGAGAATCATGATAAATGCCATTCTTACAGATTTATAAATTGCTATAAGTGCCATAACAAGTATAATAACTCCAAGTCCGATAGCTTTTGCCATGCGTTTGAAACTATCATTAATCTGTGCAATATCTCCTGTCTGGTCTATTTGAACATTTGCAATCTTTGCATTTTTAAGTGCTGCAATTGTGTCATCTGTAAGGTGTGTTACTGGGCGTTTTGCACGGTAGCCATTTACATCTAAACTATAGAGCATCTTATCTCTCTCTATTTTTGCAAATGTAAGGTGGCGTTTGAGTGTTGCAATAGCACTTAAAGGTATCTCTCCTTGTGGTGTAACTATTGGTAATAGTCTGAGTGTCTCTATATTTTGAGAAAACTTTCCTTTTAAATAGAGTCTTACATACTGTGTATTCATTGACTCTAAGTTTGCATTGAGTCCGACAACTTGCCCTTTGATTGGCATCTGCATCGCTATTTGGTATGGAGTGATGCCATAACTGAGTGCTTTGTTCTCATCTATGTCAAGTTCAACTTCCATAAAGTCTTTGTCCCAACTTGTACTGATAGAAGTAAGTCCATGCACATCTTTGATAGCATTTGCTACATTATGAGAAACATCTGCTAGATTATCTACATAAGGAGAACTCACTCGAACATCAACTGTCGCTTTTATACTAGAGAGTGCTGTTGCTCCAAAATCATATACATCATTGCGTTTAATTCCATCTATATGAGAGAGCTTGTCTCTAATTAGATCTTCAAGTTGCCAAATAGTTTTTGTACGCTTAAATCTATTGACAGCATTAATAGTAATCGTTGCTTCTGCAGGTAAGTTTCCTGAACCAAGACTAAGCACACCTGGTTCTGTACCAAAGGCTACTGAACTCATCTTGACCCATTTTTGTTCACCTAACCAAGTTAAAAATGGCTTAATCTTAAGCTCTGCACCATTTACCGTGTCATTAGAACTAAAGGCTACTTGTACTTTGATGATACCTGTATCCATCGGTGGCATAGCATCTTTACCTATTGTTGGCATAATGTTTTTAAGGCTAAGCATTAAAACAACAATGACACCCATAGTAAGCATCATACGACGAAGAAACCAAAACTTTCCGTTTGAAAATTTAATAATACCTACATAAGGTGAGACCAGTCGACCTATGGTATTTTGATAAAACCACTCAAATCCATTTTCTACTTTCGTCTTGCCTACACCATTTTTGTAGAGCCATTTTGAAAGTGATGGAATAAAAGTGATAGAGAGAAACCAACTAACACCAAGAGCGATAATAAGTGTTTCAATAAGAGGCTTAAAGATTTTCTCTGGAAAACCACCCACAAACATAAGTGGAAATAAAATTGCAACAGTAGCAATCGTTCCCGCAAAAATAGGGCTTAAAACCTCTTTCGTTCCATGAAAAATAGCATCTTCGAGTTTCTCATGCCCCTCTGTAAGATGTCTTTCAATATTTTCTAAAACAACAACTGCATCATCTGTTAGCATTCCAAGCGCTAAAATAATAGCAGTGTAAATAACGATGTTTAACTCTCCACCAGTGAGCCAAATAATAGCCATTGTTGAGAAGAAAACCATAGGAATAGAGAGTCCAGCTGCGATAATAGCACGGAAGTTTCCTAAAAAAATCATAATAACAATAAGTGTGTAGATGACTGCATCACGAAGAGCCTCTAGCATATTATCATTGGCTTGTTCTATGAGATCTCTTTGTGTATCACTGATAGCAAACTTGATATTTGGGTATTTTACCTCAAGTTTTTTCATCTCTAAACGCGCTGCTTTACTTACATCTAAAACACTTCCACCAGGAGCACGCTGAACTGCAAGAGCTATGGCATCAGAGCCATTTCCTATATAGCCACTTGTTCGTTTTTTATACCCCCATTTTACATCAGCAATATCGCTAAGACGCACATTTGGCATAATTTGGAGCTGTTTTAGTTTTTCGATATTGTCTTTTTCACCGTAAAAAGTAACAGTATAAAAGTCATTTTCACCTTTTAAAAATCCTATTGGCATATCTCTGTTGAGTGTTGCTATAGCTTTTGTAATAGTCTCAAAGTTTACATCATATCGCTTCGCTTTAAAAGGATCTACTTCTATATTTATAGCACTTTGATACCCTCCAAATACTTCTACATTTCCAATAGTTTTATTACTTAGAAGATGTGGTTTTATGAAACTATCTGCTATTTTTCTGATATCTACAAGAGAGATATTTTTATTTTTTGGACTTAAAGAGATAACATCAACTGGAAGTGTAAAATCTCCTGCTGTGTAGATAGCTGGATTTGTTCCTGCTGGAAGTTT
>JALSUU010000090.1 GCA_027071075.1 Sulfurimonas sp.
TTTCTCAGATTAAATCGATTTATATTAAAAGTAGTAGAAGAAATAGTTGGTATCCTGATATAGCTTATTATGATGCATCTTTACACCTTTTAAAGGTTCTTAAAAAAGATAAAATTTATAGAAAAATTAATTTAAATATTCCTTCCAATGCAAAATATATGAAAATTTCAGATTTATATACACTGAAAAATGTTCGTGATGCATTGACTCTCATTCCAAGTGGAGTGAAATAAACCTTTTGATAAGACTTCTTTCATAACCTAGATATATCTCAGCACTGTATAGAGAGTTTTAATCAAGGCAGATGTTCTTCAGCGTAGCCGTAGCTACGGTGGAGGTTATCTAACGCTGAGTAAAACTCTCTATAAAGTGCCCGTAGGGAGGGATAAAAAAAGCGACCTTGCATAAAACTTGTTATTACCGTAGCTACGGCTACGC
Source organism: Sulfurimonas sp. (assembly GCA_027071075.1). Taxonomy (GTDB): domain Bacteria; phylum Campylobacterota; class Campylobacteria; order Campylobacterales; family Sulfurimonadaceae; genus Sulfurimonas. Next base: position 439 of record JALSUU010000090.1, read on the forward strand.
TAAGAAAAAGATTTTACACAATCTCATCTTTTTTTCTTCCCTCTGAGATATATCTAGGTTATGAAAGAAGTCTATTATCTTATTCTAAACATATTTAGCTAAAATGTCACTAATAAACTGAGAGGGCTAAGTATGTTTGATGAGATAAGATTTAATAGAGTTGAGAGACTTCCTAAGTATGTTTTTGCAGAAGTGAATGAGATTAAGATGGCTGAGCGCCATGCAGGAAAAGATGTAATAGATTTTTCTATGGGAAATCCTGATGGCGACACTCCTGAGCATATCCGTGCAAAACTTGTTGAGTCTGCTGAGAAAACAAAAACACATGGCTACTCAGTATCTAAGGGTATTCCAAAACTTCTTCAAGCTATCGCTGATTGGTATGAGCGCCGTTATGACTGTGTCTTAAATCCTGAAACGGAATGTGTTGCAACAATGGGTTCCAAAGAGGGGTATGCACATCTTACTTATGCTATCACAAACCCAGGGGATGTAGCCGTTGTTCCTGATCCTACCTATCCTATTCATGAGTACTCTTTTATCTTAGCGGGTGGAAATGTTGTAAAATTTGGAATAGAATTTGATGAGCATTACCGTGTAAATGAAGATCACTTCTTTGAGAACTTAAATCGCGTTTTTATGGAGTCTTCACCAAAACCAAAATATGTTTTAGTAAACTTTCCTCACAATCCTACTACTGCAACTGTAACACCTGAATTTTATACGCGTTTAGTCGCTATGGCAAAAGAGAAAAGATTTTACATCATCTCTGATATTGCCTATGGAGATATAACTTTTGATGGGTATAAAACACCTTCTATCATGTCAGTTCCGGGTGCAAAAGATGTTGCCGTAGAATCATTTACACTCTCAAAATCTTACAATATGGCTGGATGGCGTGTTGGTTTCTTTGTTGGAAACCCAAAACTCATTGGTGCCCTACAAAAGATAAAATCATGGTTAGATTATGGAATGTTTACTCCGATTCAGGTTGCTGCAACAGTAGCACTCAATGGTCCTCAGCAGTGTGTGAGAGATATTACAAATAAGTATGACCATAGACAAGAGGTGCTTATAGAAGCTTTTGAGCGTGCTGGTTGGCATATTAAAAAGAATGAAGCAAGTATGTTCTCTTGGGCAAAAATTCCAGAGTGTGCTGCGCATTTAGGCTCTTTAGAGTTCTCGAAGCGTCTTTTAACAGAAGCTGGAGTTGCTGTAGCTCCAGGTATTGGATTTGGTGAGTATGGCGAGGGGTATGTTCGCATCGCTCTTATAGAAAATGACAACCGTATCCGTCAAGCGGCGAAAAATATAAAACAGTTTTTAAAACAGTTTCAAAATGGAGAAAATAGATAATGATAAAAGTTGGAATAATTGGGGTTGGAACTGTTGGAGCTAGTGTTGCAAATATCTTAAAAGAGAATGCAGATGTAATAAGCGCTCGTGCTGGTGTAGATATCATCGCTAAAAGTGGTGTTGTGAAAAATCTCTCTAAAGATAGAGGTGTAGATATTGTTTTAAGTGATAATGTTGATGATATTCTTAATGATGCAGAGATTGATATAGTTGTAGAACTTATGGGTGGAGTTGAAGAACCTTTTGAAGTTGTAAAACGCGCTTTAGAGTCTGGAAAAGCAGTAGTAACTGCAAATAAAGCACTCTTAGCATACCATAGATATGAGCTTCAAGATATTGCCAAAGATATCGCTTTTGAGTATGAGGCTTCTGTTGCTGGTGGTATTCCTATTATTAACGCTCTGCGTGATGGTCTTTCAGCAAATCATATCGAATCTATTATGGGCATCATGAATGGTACTTGTAACTATATGATGACAAAGATGACGAATGAGGGTGTGAGTTACGATGCAATACTTAAAGAGTCTCAAGATTTAGGATATGCAGAAGCAGACCCAAGTTTTGATGTAGGTGGATTTGATGCAGCTCATAAACTGCTTATATTGGCATCTATCGCTTATGGTATTGATGCAAAGCCTGAAGATATTCTCATTGAGGGAATTGATAGTGTACGAAGTGAAGATATCGCTTTTGCTAAAGAGTTTGGATATGCAATCAAACTTCTTGGAATCGCTAAAAAAGATGCAAATGAAGTAGAACTTCGTGTACACGCTTGTCTTATAAAACAAGAAGAGATGATAGCAAAAATAGATGGTGTTATGAATGCTATCTCTGTTGTTGGCGATAAAGTAGGAGAGACACTTTACTATGGACCAGGAGCGGGTGGTGATGCAACGGCTTCAGCTGTAGTAGCAAACATCATAGATATCGCAAGAAGTGGAAAGTCTACTCCGATGTTAGGATTTGATAGACCTATGGAAGGGAGTCAGCTTACGCTTAAACCGACTGCAAATATCGAATCAAAGTACTATTTACGCGTAAATGTTTCAGATAGAGCGGGTGTTTTAGCACGCATCACTAAAATATTTGAAGGACATAATATTTCGATAGAAACTATGTTGCAGCGTCCAAGTGAAAAGAGAAGTGCAAACCTTCTTATCTCCACACATATCGCAAAAGAGAGTAATATTCAAGCGATGATAGATGAGCTTCAAGCACTTGATTTTGTAAATGCGCGTCCTGTAATGATTAGAATAGTATAAACTCTTTTT
>JALSUU010000091.1 GCA_027071075.1 Sulfurimonas sp.
TTTGAAAGTGAAGTATCTTCAGTGATTGTGATAGCAAATAGATTTATGCTTAAAAGTAGTAAAAACAACAAAATTTGTTTCATCTATATCTCCCAATTTTTAATTATGCATATTATATATAAATTTTTAAAAATTGTGAAGTTTAAGTAGACTTTTTCAACTGAAGTTTGTAGAGTTAGTAAAATCTATGTGCAAAAGTTGAGGATATAGCACTTAATGTGATATCATTGTACAACTAAAAACTGGAGAATATATGAGCCATAGAAATAAATTTCAAATAGTAGTGCTTTTTTTACCTTTACTCTTACTCTTAAGTGCATGTAGTAAGAATGATACTTCTAGTAGTTCTTTTGATATGAAACGAACAGGACAAGTAAAAAGCTATGATGAAAATGCTCAAGAGGTGTTAGGTAGTACACTTAAAGATGATGGATATTATAAGAAAGGTTTAGATAGTAACTATACTGTAGAGTCTGAGATGGTTATAGATGAAGTAAATGGTCTTGTTTGGCAAAATAATGCAGATGTTGGAAGTGTAGTAAAACCATGGTTGAGTGCTGAAAATTATATATTTTGTACAGAGAATGTAAATACATTTTCATGTGATGATACAAGTGGAGATACTGCGGTAGAGTACTGTTCTAATCTGATTCTTAATAATCATACAGATTGGAGACTTCCAACTTTAGAAGAGTTAGATACTTTAGTAGATTATGGAAAATCTTCTCCTGCTATAGAGAGTGCTTATTTTAATGCAGATGATGCAAACTACTCTTTTTGGAGTGCTTCAACCTACCAAAGTGGTGTATATGGCATAGGAGATAAAGCTTGGTCTCTCTCTTTTGTAGATGGAAGTGATAGTTATAATTTTAAAAACAAGAGCTTACATGTGCGCTGTGTGAGAGGGAGGTAGTAAATGCGAATAATTTTTATGGTAATACTAGGTTTTAGTATAATACATGCAGACTTGATAAAAGAGGGTAATATTGTTAAAGATGATAATACAGCACTAGAGTGGCAGGATGATACTCAAATGCTTAGTCTTTCATGGGAAGAGTCACTTGATATGTGTGAAAACTTAACATTAGGTGAGCATAGTGATTGGAGAGTTCCAAATCTCAATGAGCTTAAAAGTATTGTAGACAGACTTACAATTTACCCAGCAATCTCTACTGAGTTTGAAAATAGTGATAATGAAAAGTATTGGTCATCTACAACATACGAAGGTGATAAACTTCTCGCTTGGGGAGTGAACTTTTACAATGGTTCTACTGTTTTTGTAAATAAAAAAACTTCTCTAAATATACGCTGTGTAAGAGCAGGGAAGTAGATACCCTCTCTTGCATTTCCCCTCTATAGTTTAGGTTTATGCAACTGTTTGGAAAAAGAAGATAAAATACACTTCTAAATTTTTAAATGGAATATATATGTATAAACTCTTTTTCTCCCTCCTTTTTACCTCTCTCTTAAGTGCTGAAGTTTATGATGGTGTTGCTATTGTTGTAAAAGATAAGGCTATCACTCTTTTAGATATCAAAAACGAGATGAAAATATCGAAGCTTGATGCAAAAGCGGCGGCTGATGTTTTGATTCGTAAGCAGTTAGAAAAGAGTGAGATTGATGAGCGTAAGATTCATGTTGAGAGTACGGAAGTGTATGATGAAATAAAAAAAATGGCTTCACGAAACCACATGAGTATCAGTGATTTTTACGATGCAGTGCGTGAGTCAAATGGGATGAGTTCGACAGAATTAAAAGAGAAGGTAAAACAGCGTTTACTAAGTCAAAAACTTTACCAGCAGATAGCGTACTCTTCTTTGAGTGAGCCAAGTGAGTTGGAGATAAAAGAGTACTATAATATGCACAAAGATAACTATAAACATCCTGCATCGTTCAGAGTAATCATCTATGATTCAAACGATAAAAATGGTCTGCAAACAAAGATAGATAATCCTATGTTTTACTCTCCAGATATACGAACAAACGAGCAACTGCTTCCATACGATAAAATCTCCCCTGAACTTGCATCACTGCTAGAGAGAACACCTCTCAATCACTTTACAAAGGTTATTCCAAATGGAAAAGGGGGCTTTATGAGTTTCTATATGAAAGAGATTGAGTCTGCAAAAGAGGGTGGCTTGGAGAGTGTACGAAACCAAATTATAAACTCTATGATGGCAGAACAAAGAGAACAAGTCTTAGGCGATTACTTTGCTAGACTACGCCACAATGCGGACATCAATGTCATAAGAGAAGTAAACTAAGATGATTAGTGATGAGAGCTTTATAAATATCGCAACAGAGATAGCAAAGGCTTCTAAGTGTGTCTCAAAACATGTGGGTGCAGTGATAGTAAAAGATGGGCGTATTTTAAGTACGGGCTACAACGGAACACCTGCAGGGTTTACAAACTGTTGTGATCATTGGGGTGGAGAGTATACTCCCGAGCATCATGAGTGGAGTAAAACTTATGAGATTCATGCTGAAATGAACGCTATTATTTGGGCGGCTCGTGAGGGCATCAGCATAAAAGATGCGACTATCTATGTAACGCTTGAACCTTGTAGTGAGTGCAGTAAAAATATTATCGCAACTGGTATAAAACGCATAGTTTATGCTAAAGAGTATGAGCATACTCACTCCGCAATTATCTCGAAGTTTATCAAAGATAATGGTGTAAGTATTGAGAAGTTAGCTCTTTAAAAAGTCAGCTATTATCTCAGTAGGGCGACCGATGATTGCCTTTTCTCCTTTGATGATAACAGGGCGTTCTATAAGCTTTGGATTTTCTACCATAGCATCAAGAAGTGCCTCTTCATCTTCTACATTTTTTAAATCTAACTCTTTATAAATATCTTCTTTTGTTCGCATCCACTCTCTTGCAGAGGCAAAACCTAACATCTTAAGCACTTTTTTAAGTTGCTCTTTATTGGGTTTCTCATCAAGATACTTTACTATATCGCTCTTTACTCCAACTTCTTCGCTTATTTTAACAGCCTCACGGGATTTTGAACAGCGTGGATTGTGCCAGATTTGAATATTTTGCATATTTTGTTTCTCCTT
>JALSUU010000092.1 GCA_027071075.1 Sulfurimonas sp.
GTTTTAGTTGGTTATTAAACCCAAATTATGCATAATTTGGGTTAAAGTGATATTGAACGAGGAGGGTGGATGCCACTACGGCGAAATGCAAAACACACAGTGTAGTATGAGCATCTTGGAATAAAGTTATTAAGTAAAACCATAAGTTTTGATTTTACTGTTAAAAAAGCGTGACAGTGGCATGGTTTTGAGCTGTTAACGATTTTGTTAAATGAAAGTATATCTTGTAATGCCACTGTTGCTCCTTTTTAGATTTATGGGATTATAACATAATTCTAAATGAAACTTCTAATGGATAAAGTTTTTACACTTTATCCACAAGATGGAACTTCTCCATCTGAAGCATATTTCCAAACAAAATCATATAAGTTGTTTATATCTTTTGCTTTCATTTTTTTAATCTTTTTGACACCATGTGGGCAGATTGATTTCCACTCATCTTGAAGTGAGCCACTCTCTTTGATGGCAGCCCACCCTTTACGGTCATGCTTTGTTGCAAAAACTGCACCATTTTTCAAGTTGTCCTTTTTACATACTTTTAGTTTTTTTAGGTAAAATTTTTGACCTTTTTTCGCATCTGCTGATGCAACTGTGCTACTTATTGCAAGTATCATTACGCTTGTTAAAACTGTTTTTAATAAAGTATTCATTTTGTCCATCCTTTTTATTTTAATGTCTCAATATATGTCGCTACTGCTTCAATCTCTGCATCACTAAGATGTGAAACTTGACCTTTCATAACACCTTTCATCGCGCCACCATAAGTTCCATCTTTGTAACCATGTAAAGCGGTGATTATTTTTTTTGCTTCCCAGCCTTGAATAATCGCTGATTTTCCTAAGGCTTTTTTCTCAGCTTTTATACCATGACATGCTGTACATCTTTTAAATGTATCTGCTCCATCTGCTGATGCAAGACTCATTGAACCTACTACTGCTAAAGCGAGTAAAACTTTTTGAATTGTTTTCATTTTGTGACTCCTTAATTTTTCTTACAAGAGCAGTATAGAAAATAATTGTGGAATGATTGTGGAATTTAAAAGATGATGCTAACTTTTGTCCAATTATCTACTTGTGAGTCTATCTTTATAGTGAATTGATACTCATCGCAAATCATTTTTACGATGCTCAAACCTATACCAAAGCCACCCACACTGGTATCAAATCTCGCATATCGTTCAAACATAGCATCTCTATATTCTTTCTCTATACCTCTACCCGTATCTTTTATGCTTAGACTCTCTTTTCTTAGGTAGATAGAGATTAAACCGTTCATTTTATTATACTTTATAGCATTTGAGAGGATATTATCTATAAGTTTCGTAATTTTTTTGTTATCTATATTTAAAAGTACCTCTGCATCTAAGTCCATTTTAATAGTGATTTTTTTCTGACTAGCTAAAAGGGTGAAGTACTCGACTCTCTGCTCTATTAATGGTTTGAGTTGGAGTAATTTATTGTCGGAAATGACTCTGTTGTTAAGGGTAAGATAGGTTAGATCATCATAGACATTGGAGATAGTTTTTGCGCCTATGTCTATTCTGTTGATAATTTTGAGAAGTTTTTTATCTTCAAGATTCTCTTTATCTATCAGTTCTATGTTCATTAAAATGGTGCTTACAGGTGTGTTGAGTTCATGTGTAGTATCTTTTATAAAAGTATCCAAAAGATGTAAGGCATCCCGCATGGGTTTTAAAAAAAGATGGAGTAAAAAGTACCCTATAAAAAGCATAATGACAAAAAAGAAGAGACTAAAAAGAATAATAGTTGTGATGGTGTTATGAAACCATTCTGTATCATTTTTAAGTGTCACTACAACATATTGTGTATTGAGATAGTAATTTTGTGGATTTGTGATGTAGCGGATATTTTTATTATTAGAGTAATGTACCTCTGTTAAAAGTTTTGAAGGATTTTTTAGTGTTGCGTAGATAAGTTTGTAGTTTTTATCATATAAAGAGATTTTAAAATTTTTACTCTTTGTGTAGGAGAGATCTTCTATTTTCTCATTTTTTAAGTTCTCCAAAGCACTTAAAAAGTCGTTAGTATAAGCATCAAGGGCAATCTTTCTTTGACTTTGGTTTATCTCCTTTTGCATACTAAAATAGAGTGATGCAGTGAGTCCTACAATCGCTATACTAAAAATAACATAGAGAGAGAGGAGGCTAGTAAGTGTTTTTTTCTCACTACGAGATAAGTTTATATCCAAGTTTTTTAATACTGACAATCTTTTCACTCCCCAAATATTTTCTCAAATTTTTAATATATGTCCGAAGCGCACTCTGGCTTATCTGCTCATCATACCCCCAAAGCGTCTCATAAATCATCTCATGTGTTACTAGATTTCCTCTGTTTTGTAAGAGAATTTTTAGAAGTTTTGCATCTTTGTTATTGAGTTTTATCTCACTTCCTTGTGTAAGTAAGAGGTCATTATGAGTATCGTAGTAGATATCTTCGCATATCTCTATCTTTTCACGATCACTATGAAAGAACTCTCGTTTGAGGATTGTTTCGATACGCAGTTTTAACTCTTTAAGGGCAAAGGGTTTTCGGATGTAGTCATCACAACCACTCTCATACCCATTTTCTAAATCATCCATAGAGTTTAAGGAGGTGATAAAGATAGCTGGAGTGGTTGTTCCCTCTGCTCTTGTATTTTTTAGAATCTCAAAACCATTAATATCTGGAACATTTACATCTAAAAGCAAGATATCAAAACTTTGCTCATAAATCGCATCTTGCGCAGTAAATCCATCATAAAAAGTTATAACATCATATCCAAGATTTTCTAAGTAATCAACTATGGTTTCATTGAGGGTAACATCATCTTCAAGCAATAGGACTCTTTTTTTCATGACTTCATTATATCCTTTTTTTTCTTATGGACTTTAGTTCTCTAAAATATTTAGAGCTACTAATGTTACGATAAAAAGAATTCACAAATTTACAAAAAGAACTTCTATAAAGTCAAAAAAATCCAAAGTTAGTTATAATAGACTAAATAACAAAATATAGTAGCTAATAAGTAGCCTTTATGGTGGCTTATTGGATATATTCAATGAAACATATTTACAGGAAATTAGATGTCGTTTACTCCCTTTGGACTCCACAAAAATCTTTTAAAAGCAGTTGCATCAGCCTCTTTTAAAAGACCAACAGCTATTCAAGAAAAAGTGATTCCATTAGTTATGGATAAAAAAGATTTAATCGTTATGAGTCAAACAGGGAGTGGGAAAAGTGCAAGTTTTATTTTGCCTATTCTTCATGCTTTAAATGAAGCGCAACAGCAAGGAAAAGCGAAGATACGAGTACTTGTTTTAACTCCAACAAGAGAGTTGACACTTCAGGTTGCAGAGGGGTTTACGCAGTTTTCAAAAGAGTTAAACAAGACTTTAAAAATTGTTTCACTCATAGGTGGCAAAAGTATAGGTAATCAACTCTATGATATTCAACAAGGGTGTGATATTTTAGTCGCTACTAGTGGTCGCTTTTTAGATGTGCTGAGTAAAAAGCAGATGAATCTCTCTTTTGTAGAGTACTTTGTTTTAGATGAAGCAGATAAGATGCTTGATTTGGGATTTTTAGAAGAGTTAGATAGTGTACTTGAAGCTATACCAAGACAAAGACAGAGCCTTATGTTCTCTGCATCGTATCCACAAAAGATGCAAGAAGTAGCTAAAAAGATTACTACAAATGCAGTAGAGATAAGTTTAGGTGATGAGAGTAAGGTTGTTACGAAGATTAATCAAAGAGTTATAGAGGTAAACAAAGAAAACCGTGGACCACTTTTACGAGAACTACTCAAAGAGAAAAAATATACTAGAGTACTCGTTTTTATGGCGAACAAACGCGCTACTGATAACATAGCTGCTAAATTTAGAAAGTATGGCTATGAGGCTGCATCATTTAATGCAGATTTAGATCAAGAGATGAGAAATGAAACCTTGCAGGCCTTTAAAGATAAAAAAATCCAGATTTTATTTGCTACAGATATAGCTGCAAGGGGTTTAGATATTGATGCCATTGACCTTGTTATCAACTATGATTTACCGCGTTCTCCTGCGGATTATATTCATAGAGTAGGGCGAACGGCTCGTGCTGGAAAGAGTGGTGAAGCTATTAGTTTTATAGACTATGAAAGTAGGAATCATTTTAAGTTAATAGAAAAACGCTCAGATATTCACTTACAAAGAGAACAAATAAAAGGTTTTGAACTCCAAGGTGATGCTCCAATAAAAGAGAAAGGTCCTGCTCCTATTAAGGGGAAGAAAAAGAGTAAAAAAGATAAACTTCGTGAGAAAAAAGCTTTAGAAGAGGGTGGTACTATTTAGAGGGTATAAAGTACATAACACTCTCAAATATCCCCTCCATATAGTGTCGGAGATAAACTTTATAGTCACTTCTAATCGCTAAAACTTTTTGAGGTATCTTATACCAATCTTCTGCCTTATGATAGATACAAATGGCGAGAATAGGGTGTTGCTTTTGTATAGTGCTTCTTGCACCATCTATAGCGTCTTGTTCTGCACCCTCAATATCGAGCTTTATAAAATCAACGCTATTCTTTTGTATGATGTTATCAATGGTATCGATGGCAACACTCTGCGTCCCTTTTCCATAGATAGTTGAAAAAGATTTCTCCTCATTAAAGTAAAGAGTCTCTTTTTTCGCTCCTACGCCACAGGTGAAAAAATCTATGTTTTTATACTCTGCTAGTTCTCTCTTTGCGATTCTAATATTATTTAGTATAGGCTCAATTACCCATATCTTTTTAAAGTCAGGATAGTTTTTTATTACTTCTTCTGCAGTATCTCCAACATAGCCACCACCATCAAAAAACCGGATATTTTTTATCTCTGGAACAATCTCTGTATCAAAATATTGTCCTTTGTGGTCATTTGTAAAACCCTGCATAAAGTCATAATCAAAAGAGATTTTAAAGTTGATGACTTTTGTGAAAACTTCTTTAGATTTTGCATCATATAGAAGTTCATAAGTCTTTTCATATTCCTTATAGTTCTTTCTAAAGTCTTCTTGAAAATCTGTGATGAATGGAGGGTGGAGTAAATCAAGTGAAGAGTATTTAAAAAGAGATAGATAGCTAATATTTTTAAACCCCATAGCATCAAGTCTACTTTTTACTTGCAGAGGACTTCCCGTCGCTGTCCAGAGGATAAGTGCATCTTTTGGTACATCTTCTATCTTTAATATCTCTTTTTTACGAGAGCGTTGTACTCTTGTAAAATCATCGATGATGCCATCAACAGCTACAAACTTTTGTACACTTTTTGTGAGTTTATTGATACCTAAGATATATTTTTTTACTTTTGTAGAGTGTAAAAAGAGATTTACTAACTCTTTTTCTACTTCATTTATATAGTTACAATTTATGAGGTTTATGAGCGTTTCTCACTATTGAGATTGTTTAATATTTCTTCCGTTATTATCTCTATTTTTAAGCCTGCATCAATCTCTACAAGTTCAATTTCAAGGAGTTTACAAGCTTCTACAATCGCATCTTGAATCTTTAAAAGGTAATCACTGCCACGCAGTTCTATTCCATCAAGTTCTTTTTGAGATAAACGAGACTCTAACTCCTCTTTTGTCAAACGAAGAAGATAAACTTTTTGCGGATAGATACCCTCTGTTGCAAAGTTGTTGAGTGCTACTAAATCTTTTTTATCTAAAGTACCCTGAGTAAGAGCATACGCTACACCACTCACCGCACTTCTATCGCTGATAATCATTTTACTCTCTAAGTTAGGTTTGATGACCTCTTGTATATGTTCGGCACGATCTGCTAAAAAGAGTAAAAATTCAGCACGCTTACTTTTAGCTTTTGCGCAGAGTACTATCTCTCGTATCTCTTTGCCAAGTGCAGTTGCTCCTGGCTCTTTTGTGATGATTGCATCAGGGTAGGCGAGAGAAAGGGCTGTTATTTGTGTACTCTTTCCTGCTGTATCTATACCTTCTATTGCAATGTACATGAAGTCATACTCCCTATGATTTTTTGTACTTCCTCAGGAAGAAGATGCTCAGTTTTACCATTAAACTTTAAAAGATTACGGACAATAGAAGAGCTAATAAAAGCATGTTTGAGTTTTGGCATCAAATAGACAGTCTCAATAGTGTCATCAAGGGAGTTATTGAGATAGCCAAGTTGTAGTTCATACTCAAAGTCACTTACAGCACGAAGCCCACGAATGAGTACACCTGCATCATGTTCATGTGCCAAATCAATAGTAAGGTTGTTAAAGCCAACAACACGAACACTTTCTAAACCTTTGACTGCTGTATTTGCCATCTCTATGCGTTCGTTTAGGGTAAACATAGGTTTTTTGTCTACTGATGCAGCTACTGCAACTATAACTTCATCAAACAAATTATTTGCACGAACGATAATGTCCATATGTCCGTTTGTAATTGGGTCAAAAGTTCCTGGATATAATGCTATTTTACTGTTTGTCAATTCTATTCCCATCGCTTATAAAGATTATTTTCTATGCCAAGTAGGTCAAACCACTTACCAATTATAAAGTTTTCCATCGTCTCTAAACTTTGTTGTTCAGAGTAGTAGGCTAAAACAGGTGGTGCTATGATGATGCCAAGTGTCGCAAGCTTGTGCATGTTTTCTAAGGCTATTGCTGAGAAAGGCATCTCCCTTGGCGCTAAGATAAGCTTTTTTTGCTCTTTTATCATAACAGCTGCACAACGCGTTACAAGGTTGTCAGATATTCCGCAGGCGATTTTTGCCAAAGTATTCATAGAACAGGGTGCAATTATCATCGCATCAACACCAAAAGAACCAGAGGCTATACTTGCACCAATATTTTCATTGTCATGAAGTGTAACACTCTCTTGTAGCTCTTTACTTAGTACCGTTTGTGAATTTTTAGTCATGATAAAGTGCTTTTCAAACTCTTTTGGAAGTAGAGAAAGTGTTTTTACACCAAGACTTACTCCACTTGCTCCACTAGTAGCTACAACTATTTTCATCTACTCTATCTCCGCTCTATTTCTTCCAGTAACTATCACTTTGAGTTTTTTTCCACTTTTGTTGATGACACTAATTGTATCGCCAAATCTACCATCTTGATTTGCTTTGGCACCAAAAGAGATATCAAGGTTAGACTCTTTGAGTGAAACATTCACATTCGCTCCCCGCTTAATGAGGTAAAGTCCTGTGATATCACGACTAGTGAAAATTGTGTCTGCCTTGATACGATGTTTTGCTTCATAAACATTAAGCTGCATCTTTAAAAGAGGCATCGCTCTAAATTTATCCAGCATTATACTCTTTTTTTGAGCGTTTACCCACGATATTTCATCCCCTTTCTGGATTTCTTTTTTGGCTACTAAAAGAGTAATTTTTGCATCAATGAGATAGTTAAAGAAGATTTTTTTATTATCGAGTGTTTTTATGTAGAGCGTACCCTCTTTTTTTAGAAAGAACTTTTTAGAGAGTACAGCCTTATACTCTTTTGGCAGACTCTCTAAGTAACTCCTTGGTGAAATAGTAATACTTTGAATTTTCAAATTTGGATAAACTTTTAAATAACTGTTTTTTAAAAAAAGTTCTAATTCTTGTCTATTTATGGGACTTTTTTTACTAAACTGAATATAGCTATATTTTGAATTAATATTTTCATACCCTAAAGCTTTCAGTTGTTTGAGTAAAACTTTAGAATTTATGCGTTTTGAGTGTCTATCATTTGAAATTTGAAAGAGTATAGAGTCTTTTCTTGGATTTTTAATAATGTCTGAGAGAGAGATAAAATCATTTTTTACAAAATAATTATGTTGAAGTGTTATGTTTGAAAAGAGGTTTACCGACATTATCAATAAAAGAAGTGCTTTTATTAGATACATCAAATCCCCTGCTATATAAAATTTTTGTGTGCAATCTTACACTCTTTTAGTAAACTTGTCTAATATGGGATAAGTTGAGTTAGGGTTTTAATATTTCGCTAAATTATAGTAAACATTGTAGCGTATAAGTGTTTTCTCTTTAGGTCGTGGGTAGCGGCTGTAGGCGTACTCTATAGTTTCTCTTGTTGTATCATCAAGAATATAGTAGCCACTCTTTGAGAGAAATTTAAAATCTGTCATATCTCCGTTTGGATGGAGATAAAACTCAACCACATTACTACGATTTACATTTATATCTCGTGAGAGGTTTACTCTTGCTACACGGGTGAGAACTTGCTGTGTGATGCGACGCATAACCTCTTGGTTGTCGATGATGTACTGCTGTTGCCAAGGAGTGAGTTTTCCAAACTCTTCACCATATAACTCTTTGATATCTTGGCTAATTGCACTCCCTTTATTTGCTTTTTGTGCTGATTTTTTACGCTCTTGTGCTGATTTATCTTCATACATCCACGCCATAGGATCTGCTTCTTTTGGCTTTTTTGCTTTGTTTAGATCTTTTTTCTTCTTCTCTATGAGCGGAATGTAAGGTTTAGTAGGTGGAAGTGGCTCAATTTTTGGTTTTGGTTTTTTCTTCGGTTTTGGTTTCTTTTTTGGCTTAGGTTTATTGAGTGTTGGTTTTTTTATAGGCTTTTTTGGTTCATATTTCACTTGTGATTTTGGTGGTTTTACTATTTTTTTAAGCTGTTTTCCTTTTGGCATAGGAGGTGCTATTTCTTGTGGTTTTGGCTTTTGCTTATTGAGACCTGACTCTTTATGCTTTTTAGGAAGTTCTTTGAGTGATATCTTTATCTTTTGCTCTTCTTCCTTTGGTTTTACAACTGCAGGCGATAGAGTCCAAAGTATCCAAAACAGTAGTAAAAAAAGTAAGTGGATAAGAAGGGCAACAAAAAGTGCAAAGGTAGATCTATTCAAAAATATTCCAATAAATTTAATTTGAAAGATTATACCAAATCAATATTAATACTAGTTAGATATAATACGAAAAAATATTTACAAGGCGTAGAATGAATACACAAGCATCAATCAAAGCATTTGAAGAGGCACAGAGTCTGATTCCGGGTGGAGTAAACTCTCCTGTTCGAGCATTTAAAAGTGTTGGAGGAACTCCTATTTTTATCAGTGAAGGTGAGGGCGCTTACTTAAAAGATGTAGATGGAAACAAGTATGTTGATTTTGTACAGTCTTGGGGACCACTTATTTTTGGTCATAGAGATGAGTCTATTGAGGCTGCTGTTATTGATGCAGTAAAACATGGACTCAGTTTTGGTGCGCCAACTGAGGCTGAAAGTGAGTTAGCAAAACTTGTTATCTCCTTTTTTGATTCGGTTGAGAAAGTGCGTTTTGTCTCTTCTGGAACTGAGGCTGTAATGTCTGCTATTCGTTTGGCGCGTGGTTATACACATCGTGATGATATTGTAAAGTTTACTGGCTGTTACCATGGACACTCTGATGCACTGCTTGTTGAAGCTGGATCTGGTGCTGCTACCTTTGGAAACCCAAGCTCACCTGGTGTTCCTGCTGACTTTACTAAGCATACACTTTTAGCGGAGTACAACAATATAGAGTCCGTAAAAGAGTGTTTTAAAAACTCTAGTGACATCGCCTGTGTTATCATAGAGCCAATAGCAGGAAATATGGGACTTGTTCCAGCAGATAAAGAGTTTTTACATGAACTACGCCAACTCTGTGATGCAAATGGTACGCTTTTAATCTTTGATGAAGTTATGAGTGGATTTCGTGGTAGTTTGAATGGGGCTGAGTCCATCACAGGTGTGATACCTGACTTAGTCACTCTTGGAAAAGTTATCGGTGGTGGTATGCCAGTGGGTGCTTTTGGTGGAAGAAAAGAGATTATGTCTCAGTTAAGCCCTGAGGGTCCAGTTTATCAAGCAGGAACACTCAGTGGAAACCCAGTCGCAATGGCAGCAGGTTTTGCAGCACTTACTAAACTCAAGAAAAATGCAAGAGTGATGGCAGTTTTAGAATCGCGTGCGAAAACATTAGTAGCAGGTATGAAAAGAGTAGCGGCTGAAAATGGAATTGTGATGCAGACAGCCGTAAGAGGTTCTATGTTTGGCTTTTTCTTTAACGATAAACCTGTAAAAAACTTCGCTGATGCAGCTGCAAGTGATGCAGAACTTTTTGCAAAGTTTCACTCAGGTATGTTAAATGAAGGTTTTTACTTTGCATGTTCACTTTATGAAACAGGTTTTATCTCTACTGCAACTACTGATGCAATGATTGAAGAGACCATAGAAGCTGCCAATAGGGTTTTTAAAGCGATAAAAAATGGCTAAGAATTTAGAGGATGATCAATTAAACTTTGAAAAAAGAGAGGCAAAAGCAGAAAATCATAAACCTCGTATAAAACCAATAGTAGAGGCTGCAGATAGCCTCTCTCTCGGTCTCTCTATGGTTGTAGCTGTTCTTATGGGTGTGGGCATCGGTTGGGTACTCAAGTATCTTAGCGGTGTAGCTTGGACTTTTTGGATTGGTACACTTATCGGTATTGCTGCTGCAATTTTAAATGTATATAAAGCCTA
>JALSUU010000093.1 GCA_027071075.1 Sulfurimonas sp.
TAGTACCACCTTTTTCTAACTCGAATGTAATTCAGTTGCTATTATATCTTCTACAGTATTAACTCTCTCTTTGTTGGGATTAAGATAGACTTTTTTGATAAAAACCCATCTGCGAGTATTACCACTCCATCTAAGAGGATTCTTATTCTTAGCCTCTTCATAGAGTCTCTTCCTTGCTTGTAAAATATCTCTATCCTCTTCTCTATGTCTCTGAGAAGGTGTCACAAACTTTATTGCACTATGACAATGAAAGTTGTTATACCACTCCACAAATCCTGTAGTCCAGACTCTTGCATCAGTGACACTCTCAAATGGGTTGCTGGGATAGGTGGCACTATACTTGAGTGTTCTAAAGAGTGACTCCGAATAGGGATTATCATCACTAACACTTGGTCTACTAAAAGTTGGCATAATCCCTAACTTCTGGAGTGTACTCAAGAATGTAGCTCCTTTCATAGGAGATCCATTATCAGAGTGCAAGGTAACTTCTCCCGCTTGTATATTCTCTCTCAGCTATATCTTTCATTATCTCAGAGGCAAG
Organism: Sulfurimonas sp.; assembly: GCA_027071075.1. Lineage (GTDB taxonomy): Bacteria > Campylobacterota > Campylobacteria > Campylobacterales > Sulfurimonadaceae > Sulfurimonas. The sequence continues at coordinate 542 of JALSUU010000093.1, forward strand.
TGCAGCACTTTGTGCTGAGTATATCTGCCACCCTACAATCTTACGGCTATAGATATCCATAAAGAGATATAGATAGAAAAATATTCCCTTTACTGTAGAGGGAAGATATGTAATATCCCAACTATAGACTTCATTGGGTCTTGTTGCTACTAGTGGGGTTGGTTTAGCTCTCGTGGCTGGTTTTGCTTTATGTCTATGTTGTAACTGCTTATTTTCTTTAAGTACTCTATAGAATGTTGCTTCACTGGCAAGGTAGATACCATTGTCTGCAAGTTTAGGGACTATTTGATGTGGGGAGAGGTTCTTATACTCTTCGTTGTTGGCAACCTGTATAAGCTCTTCTCTCTCATCATCACTCAACTTGTTTGCAGGTTTGAAATCAGATCGCTGTGTTCGTTTATCTACTTCACTACTTCTCCATCGTTTGAGTGTTCTTGTAGAATAGCCTATGATAGGGCTAATTCTTCTCATGGTGGCACCATTACTCTTCGCTTCATCCACAAGCTTAAGTATCTCTCTTCGCACTACTGGGTTACTCATAACTCCTCGTCCTCCAGTAGTGCTTGAAACTTTTTTTGCAGTACTAGAAGTGTTGCTGTCTCTGCTAATGCTTTTTCTTTTCTTCTAAGCTCTTTTGCAAGAGTATTTGAGCGACTCTTCTCCTCTTGTAATGCTTCTTTAGCCGAAGAACTATCTCCACCTTTAGAGTTTAAAAATTCTCTCTCCCACTCTTGGAGTTGATGTTTAAATATCCCTTTGACTCTACAATATGCATTCACTTCTTCTCCTCTCATACTGTATGTCTCATGGAGCATCTTAAGTTTATTACTTAGTTTTAGTTTGATATCACTGTTTGAAGAATCTTTAACTTTTTTTACCCATGTGTAGAGTGTGTCTTTGGAAATATTTAGCTCTATTGCTATATCTTTCATACTCTTTACACCCTTGGATGCTAACACTAGCTTTACTGCTTTGTCTTTAAATGCTTTTTCGTATCTCATTGTCCTATTCCTTGATAAGTTTATATCATAAGTTTTGGACAACTATGCTGACATAGGGGGATATTTTGATATTGCTTCTGCAGCATAATCCATATGACCAAAGCTTGCACAAGAAATTTCATCTTTTGACTCAATAATAGAACCTTTTTCTAAGCTCTTTGCATTAATTGATGTTGATAGTAGTCCTATCGCTATTAAACTAAAAAGTAGTCTCTTCACTTGAGACCTCCGAAAAATTAAATTTACCAATTCATTTTCATAAATAGGCATATTCAAATTTTCAGATAATGTGACAACTTGGATACAACGGTTATCGTGAGCAATAATTTTTCGCTAGAAAAATTATTGGTCTCCTCGTACTTGTTATGCTGAACGGCTATCAAGGTACAAAGTGTCAGGAGATAAGTCTTGACCGTTTGCCCACTGAATAGAGTCAAAATGAGGTTTTACTGTTTTAAAGTAAGTTTTGTCTTGCAGTTGTTTAAAAAAACCTTTATCAATATAAGGTTTCATATCAAAAACTTTTCTCTCTCCATTCTCAAAAGAAAGTAAAATTTCATAATCATCTTGTGCTTTTACATTTGTAATATTTGGTGTCATAATCTACTCCTACTTTAAAGGTTCAATTTTAAAAATTTCTTCACCATTGATTGCTAATTCCCAATCTGCCATTAACTCATCTTGATGAATTTCAATCCATGCTTCAACAAGTTTTCTTTTGCTCGTTTTCATATTTCCTTCAAGCATTTTACCTTCTGGAATTGTGAAGATAGCTTGTTCCCCTTGATATTTCACATGGATATGTGGAAGTTTATGTTTTCTATTATCAAAATAGTACATTGAGATAATAATGCCATAAAACATTGAAATAATTGCCATTGTGAAACCTTCCGAATAATTTTGTAGATTATAACATTTTAAATTACGAAGTGTAGATTTTTCAAACTATCTAAGCTAAAAGCTTAGATATTACAGTTTTTTAACTAAAACTTTATCATTCATACTATCAACTTGAAGATAATAATTTCCAAGCTCTTCAATTATTATGACTTTAGGCATAAACTCATAATGATAGTTGTATTTATATTCATCTTGTTGCCATTTTGAACCACTCTGCATTTCAAAGATTGTTTTTTCATCTTTAAAACCATTAAACTCTCCTCGAATTTGTCCATCTTCAATTTTATTCATAATAAACCTTATAGAATAATCAGCCAATAAAAATTTATATTGACTGATAGTGTTTAAAATAACTTACTAGTTAGTTGCTGGACATATCCCACCAACACCAGCATTAATAACTCCACCATCGCTATAATAACAAATTGTGTTGATACCATTTTGACTTTGACCAGTTAATACACCAGCATAAAGAGATACGGCTAAAGCTGTAACTGCTAAAATACCAAATAATACTTTTTTCATGATTTCCTCCTATCTTGAACTTACTATAAAATAAATATAGCTGTGTTCAATTTTCAGAGATTATTTAAAAACTGAGCATAA
>JALSUU010000094.1 GCA_027071075.1 Sulfurimonas sp.
CGTTTTTTGAGAGATATGGTCAAGCAGACGCCCTGGAGTAGCTATAACTATATCTACACCTTTACGGAGTGCTACAAGTTGTGGGTTTATCTTTACACCACCAAATATTACTGTAGATTTAAAGGGTGTATGTTTCGCATAGGCTTCCACACTTTCAGCTACTTGTGAAGCTAATTCTCTCGTAGGTGTTAGGATAAGAGCTTTTATCTGTGCTTTACCCTTTGTTGGTTTTGCTCGTAGTAAAAGTTCAAGAAGAGGAAGTGTAAAACCTGCTGTTTTACCAGTTCCAGTTTGAGCACCTGCTAGAATATCTCTTTTTTTAAGAATAGTAGGTATCGCTTTTTCTTGGATAGGAGTTGGAGTCTCATAGCCTTGTTCTTTAATGGCTTTGAGAAGAGGTTCGCTAAGATTTAAATCTTTAAATGTCATGTTGTTCCTTATACCAATTTTTTTATTGGTATTGTAATTTCATTTATAATAGCATAATTTATGCCGAATGTGGCTATAATTTCATAATTAATACTTTAGGAACTTTTATGTCACAAAACGCAATCACTATAAAACCATCAAACAATACTATTTACCAATGTCCAGTTAGTAAAAAAATCGCCTTAATCGATAAGCTCGTAGAAGAGAACTCTAAACTTGATATCATAGTTGCTTGTAGTTCAGATGTAGCAGCACTGAGAGAATCACTTGCAAGTAAAGCGATTCGCGTTATAGAAGATAGAGATCTTGTAAAAGATAAAGAGCTTAAGTGTGATTTTCTTATAAGTTATGATATGCCGATAAAAGCTATAGTTTTTATGGCAAGAGTGAGTAAAGCTACTAAAAAAGCGGTAATGCTTTTAGATGAGAGTGAGCAAAAAGGTGTGCACTCTATAGAGATGCTCTATGGTCGTGCTATCAAACAAATTGCCTTAGAAGGTTTTATGTATGAGGTGGAGGTAAAAGAAGCAAAAGCTTATGAGGGTAAAAAACCACTTACAAAAGAGCAGATCTCCGAGATAGCAAAAAAACGCCATGAAGATGCAACTGTAGAAAAACCAAAGAAAAATTTTGATAAACCAAAAAGATCTTTTGATAAACCTAAAGATGATAAATGGGCAAAAAAGAAAAAAGCACCTAATAAATTTCTTGGAAAAGATGAAAATGGAAAGGCTATATTTTCAGGAAAAAGTGGCGATAGAAATCACCGACATGATGGAACACCAAGAGATGATAGACCACAAAAAGTAGGAAAGAAGATAAGCATTAAGGCTCGTAAACCTAAAGAGGAGAAGTAGCCTTACTTCTCGTTAATAATTTCTGCAACTCTCTGAGAGCTACCATTTTTTAGATATTTCCTTAATATTGTAGAGTTTTGTAAAAACTTCTCTCTATTATAAGTGTTAAATGCCTTCACTAAATTTTCTGTTGTCACTTCATCCTGTAAAAACTCAGGGTGGAGTTGTATGTTTTTATGTTTAGAGAGCATAATATTTGCTAAACCTATATACTCTAACTTTACTAAACGACTCCCTATAAAATAATCAAAAGCATTGGCTTTGTAGCTAAGTATAAAAGGTGTCCCAATAAGTGCCGCTTCAAGTGTAGCCGTTCCACTACAGATAAAGGCAAAATCAGCTTCATAGAGACTTTTATGTGCATCATTAGAGATTTTAAACTTACTCAAATCCCCATATAACTCTTTTATATCTTCTTTTGAGAAGTGTTTTGGAATGATGAAAGTTGCATCAATGCTGAGTGTATCAATCACCTCTAAAAAGGTACTCATAAGCCGTCTGATTTCACTCTTTCTACTTCCTGGCATAAAGACAACATTGTGTATCTCTTTGTTGAGTGAAGTTTTAAAGGTAGTGATTTGATCAAGAAGAGGGTGCCCTACATACTCGATGTTTGCATTACTAGGATAATAAGCTGGCTCAAAGGGTAAAATAGAAGCGAGTTTATCAATGGTTTTTGCTAAGAGTGGAATACGCTTTTTTTTCCATGCCCAAGCCTGCGGGAGGATGTAGTAGATAATCTCTTTGTTTGGATACTTCTTTTTGAGTTTTTTAGCAAGTGGCAGGTTAAAGCCTGACGAGTCTATAAGCAGGACTTTATCAGCTTCTTGTGCTAGCTCCACCATCTCATCTGCAAGTTTAAAGAAGAAGCGTAGTTTCTTGAGTGCATCAACTATACCCATGATAGCTAAACTCTGCAAGTCAACTATAGGCGAACCAAGGTTTTTATCAAATATCCCAATAAATTCTGTGTTCGCATCAAGCTCTTTTTTGAGAGATTTTAGATGTACATTTGCAGAGTGTTCGAGTGCACTTACAAGTATCTTCATATTTTGTCCAACTCTAAGCCTTTTTTCTTTATAATACTAGAATTATATCAAAGGTTGAATCAATATGCTTATAACGAATGCAAAAGTTTGTGATATTACTGGTGAGAGAGATGTTGATGTTCGCATAGAAAATGGAATTATTGTGGAGATAGGAGCTAATTTAATTAGCGATGCAGAAGTGATTGATGCAAAGGGTGCATATCTGCTTCCCTCATTAATAGATACAAATGTAAGACTTTTAGATGCCACGCTCAATGCTAAAAATATCAAGTCTTTATCAGATGATGCACAAAAAGGGGGAGTAGGGCATATCGTTTTAAATGCAGACTCAACTCCTGCCATAGATAATGAAGTCGTTTTAGAATTTGCACAGTATGGAGCTACATCATCAAAAAAAGTAAAAATTGACCTGATGCTCAATAGTCTCAAAGAGGATATGACTCTCTCAAATATCGCGATATTATTAAAAAAAGGGGTAGTTGCACCCTATATGAGTACAATTGCTAAAAATAATTTAGCAATTAAGATAGCAGAGTATGCGCAGATGTATGATGTGACACTCTATTGTAAGGCAGAAGATAACTCACTAATAAGCGCTGGTGTTATGCTTGATGGTGATTTCAGCTCTAAACTTGGTCTTGCAGGGATCCCTCAACTGAGCGAAGTTCTGCATGTCTCTCGTATGATAGAGATAGCACGATACTT
>JALSUU010000095.1 GCA_027071075.1 Sulfurimonas sp.
AAGCAAAAAGAAAACTTGCAAGTATGGATAAGCTCCAAGTTATTGCCATTACTGGAAGCTATGGAAAGACAAGTATCAAAAACTTTGTCGCACAAATTCTTGCACAAAAGTACAAGGTCTATGCAACCCCAAGAAGTGTGAATACTCTTGGCGGTATCATGGGTGATGTTAACAACTCACTTCCCCAAGATACAGAGATTTATGTTTGTGAAGCGGGTGCACGAGAGAGTGGAGACATCTATGATATCACTACTTTTGTAGAGCCTCAAACTGTTGTTGTTGGTCGTGTTGGAGAAGCTCATATAGAGTACTTCAAGTCACTAAAAAACATCATAGCTGCGAAGCTAGAGATTATGCAGTCCCCGCGTTTAGAGAAGGCTTTTATACACACTTCTGTTACAGATGAACCTCATGAAAAAGTTACTTTTTTTGGTAATGAGTTGAGTAATATAAACGCAGGGCTAGATGGCACTGACTTTAGTATGAACATTGATGAAACTACTCTAAACTTACATACAGATGTACTAGGCTCATTTCAGACTATGAATATTGCTGTTGCTGTTCGCATCGCTAAAGAGTTCGGTATGAGTGATGAAGAGATAACAAAAGCTGTAAAAAAACTAGAACCAGTAGAACATAGACTTCAGATGATAAAAGCTGGAGGAAAACTCATCCTCGATGATGGTTACAATGGCAACATCGATGGAATGCTAGAGGGTGTACGACTCTGCTCACTTCATGAGGGTGGACAAAAAGTCATCGTAACACCGGGACTTGTAGAGAGTACAGAGGAGTTAAACCTCAAACTTATAAACGCGATAAATGAAGTCTTTGACATAGTCATAGTAACAGGCTCTCTAAACGCAGAGCTTTTTGACAAGCACTTAGATGTGAAGCAAAAAGTGATGTTAGCAGATAAAACAAGCCTTACAGCAGTGCTAGGCAACCAAACAAAGTCTGGCGATATTATCCTTTTCGCTAACGATGCTCCGAATTTTATCTAAGGTTTTGAAATGAAATCTATTAGTGAGTTAGAGAGTTTTGATAAACCAAGAGAAAAACTTACGAAAAAAGGTGCAGCTGCATTAAAAGAGTATGAGTTACTAGCTATTCTTTTAGGAAGTGGTACCAAAGATAAAGATATACTGCAACTCTCTCGTGAAATTGTAAAGCTTTTTGATGATGATTTTGAAAACATGAGTTTAGAAAAACTTACAGCTATTCATGGTTTAGGTCTTGCTAAAGCTTCTCAAATCCTCTCAGCAATAGAACTCTCTAAACGCTACCTTATAAAACAAAATAAAAAAATAACTTCTGCAGATGATATTTATACAGAGCTTACAGAGTATAAAAACAAAAAACAGGAGTACTTCTTAGTCTTTACTCTTGATGGTGCAAACCATATCATCGAAAAAAGAGTAGTCTTTATAGGCACACTCAATCACTCTTTGGTACATCCAAGAGAAGTGTTTGCAGATGCTCTAACCGATAGAGCAGCTTCTATCATCTTAGCACATAATCATCCCAGTGGTGAGTTAAACGCCAGTAGTGAAGATATACTGATAACAAAGAGACTTCAAGAGAGTGCAAAGCTTTTAGGCATAGAACTACTAGATCATATTATCATCTCCAAAAATGGCTACTTGAGTATGAGAGATGAGGAGTTACTATGAAGTTTAACGAAGATTCAAGAGTAAAAATACCCTCTATCTTACATCTCATGAGTTTAGGCTACAGTTACCTCTCTTTGAAAAATGAAGTAAGAGATGAAGAGACCAATATCTTTACAGATATTTTCAAACAGAGTATAAGAGCTTTAAATGAAGATATAGAGGAAAATGAACTAGAAAAACTTCTTCAAGAGTTAACTGATCTCTTAGGCTATGAAGATTTAGGAAAGGCATTTTATGAGAGACTTACTCAGACTTCTGGTATAAAACTCATAGACTTTGAAAACTTTACAAACAACACTCTTCAAGTCGTCACAGAACTCACATATAAAAATGGTGATGATGAGTTTCGACCTGACATCATTTTACTTATAAATGGACTCCCTTTAGTTTTTATAGAAGTGAAAAAACCAAATAACAAAGAGGGTGTTTTAGCTGAAAAGTCGAGAATAGAGACTCGTTTTGAGAACAAAAAATTTAACAAGTTTATGAACATAACACAGCTAATGATTTTCTCAAACAACATGGAGTATGATGATGCAAATCCGGAGACTATAGAGGGTGCATTTTATGCTACAGCTTCTAAGTCTCCTATGTTTAACTACTTCAGAGAAGAAGAAAAACTCAACCTAGCTGAGTTACTCACATCACTTCCTAGTGCACTAGAAGATAGTGTTCTTAAAGATAATAACCTAGAAGTTATCAAACACAATGCAGAGTTTATAACAAACAAAGAACCAAATACCCCAACAAATAGAATCATAACTTCATTACTAAGCCCAGAGAGAGTGGCATTTATGCTTCGCTACTCCCTTGCTTATGTCAAATCAAGTAGTGGTCTACAAAAACATATCATGCGTTATCCTCAAGTTTTTGCTACAAAGGCGATAGAAGCTAAACTTGATGAGGGGATTAAAAAAGGTATTATCTGGCACACACAGGGGAGTGGAAAAACTGCACTTGCTTACTATAATGTAAAGTATCTTAGCGATTATTTTACAAAAAAAGCTGTCATTGCTAAGTTTTACTTTATAGTAGACCGTATCGACCTGCTTATTCAAGCAAAAAGAGAGTTTAGTAGCCGTGGCTTAATTGTCCATACGGTTGCGAGTCGCCAAGAGTTTGCAAAAGATATAAAAGCAACAACAGCCATTCACAACGACAGAGGTCAAGCTGAAATAACCGTAGTAAATATTCAAAAGTTTGATGATGACCCTGATGTTATGGCTACTAAAGATTATGATATCAACATTCAAAGAGTTTACTTTTTAGATGAAGTGCATAGAAGCTACAACCCAAAAGGGAGTTTTCTCGCAAACTTAACAACTTCAGATCCAAACGCCATTAAAATAGGACTCACCGGAACACCACTACTAGGAGATGAATACAACTCTAAATCTCTCTTTGGTGATTATATTCATAAGTACTACTATAATGCTTCTATCGCTGATGGTTACACTCTTAGACTGATTCGTGAAGAGATAGAGACAAGTTATAAACTCCATCTTCAAAAAATCCTCGAAGAGATAGATGTTTTGCAGGGCGATTTTGCTAAAAAGCAGATATATTCTCATCATAGTTTTGTAGAGCCTATGCTTGAGTATATAGTAGAAGATTGTGTGAAGAGCCGTAAGATGTTTTGTGACGCTAGCATGGGTGCTATGGTTGTTTGTGACTCCTCAGAGCAGGCTAAAAAGATGTCAGAGATTTTTGAGATAAAGTATGCTCAGATTATACAGGCAAACAACACTCTTTACGAAGCTCAAAAAGTTGCCGAGCAAACGCCACTCTATGGTAAAAAGATACAAGAGAGTTATGATGTTAAAAGTTCGGCTCTTATCCTGCATGATGTAGGCACAAAACAAGAGCGAAAAGATAAGGTAGAAGCCTTTAAAGAGGGTAAAATAGATATACTTTTTGTTTACAATATGCTCCTCACAGGTTTTGATGCACCAAGACTGAAAAAGCTCTATCTAGGTCGCATTATAAAAAACCATAACCTCCTGCAAACGCTAACACGGGTAAATCGAACTTACAAAAAGTTCAAGTATGGTTATGTTGTAGATTTCGCAGATATATCTAAAGAGTTTGATGCAACAAACAAGGCTTACTTTGATGAGCTTCAGAGTGAGTTAGGCGATGAGATGGAGCACTACTCTTCACTCTTTAAGTCACGCCAAGAGATAGAAGAAGAGATACAAAACATTAAAGAGACTCTTTTTGAGTTTGACACTTCAAACGCAGAGATATTTTCACAGCAGATTAGCCAGATTCAAGATCCTAAAAAGATGCAAGAGATACGAAAAGTTTTAGGCGATGCGACGAGTCTTTACAATCTTATACGACTCTTTGGGCATTTTGACCTTTTAGAAAAGATAGACTTTGCTAAGTTAAACATACTCTATCGTGAAGCCTCAAATCACTTGACTCTTTTAAATCAAAAAAACGCGATAGAGAGCAACGATGAAAGTGTGAACATCTTAAACTATGCGCTTGAAGATATACTTTTTAAATTTACAAAGATCTCAGAAGATGAACTTATCTTAGCCGATAAACTCAAGAACACTCTCCGTCAAACAAGAGAAGCTCTCTCTTCAAACTTTGATAAAAAAGACCCAGAGTTTATCTCACTCAAAGAGGAGTTAGAGAGACTCTTTAAGTCTAAAAACCTAAACGCCATCTCTCAATCAGAGATGAGTGCAAATATAGGAACACTCAAAAAAATCCATGAAAAGATAAACGAGCTCAACAGAAGAAATGCTCTTTTAAAGCATAAATATGAAGAGGACGCGAAGTATGCAAGGATTCACAAGCGACTCATGCAAAATGAAACACTCAGTAAAAAACAGAGCAAAATTCACGAAGCACTTATGGATGTGAAAAAAGAGACAGATGAAAAAGTGCTCAACAACAGCGGCATCCTAGACAATGAACGCTACTTCTCAAAACTAATGATGCGAACTATCATCCAGACTTTCAAAAAAGCACACAATATAGAAATAAATCCAGAATCGACAAGCTATATAAGCTCTTTGGTTTTAAGAGAGTATATAAATGAGTATAATGGTGAAATATATTGGTAATTAAGAGTAAAAGGAAGAGTTATGAGTAAAAATCCAATCCATAAGAAAGAGCTAAAAACTATAATAAATACAACTCAAAATATAGAGGGATATAAAGAAGTAAGTAAAGAAGTTAGAATTGAGGTAATGGGACTAAAGGAAAAATATGGCATCAAAGTACAAAAGCCAAACAAGTAGTATCTATCTTAAAAACTCAGATGTTCCAAAAAATAAGCTAGGAATTGAGGGTAGTGAACAGATACATGAACTTGAAAGAGAACTTTTAGAAGAGGCTTATGATGTTTTTTATGATGAACTCGATGAGAACACTGTTTTTGATGAAAACTATTTTATAGCACTTCATAAAAGAACCTTTGGCGATTTATATGATTGGGCAGGTGTTTATAGAGATTTTAACATGTCCAAAGGTGAATCTCGATTTTGTCAAGGTGCCTATATACAAAGTTCATCTCAAAAAATATTTAGCGAACTTGAAAAAGAGAACTACTTAAAAGAGTATGAGTTCAAGTCTAAAAAAGAGTTTGCTCAAAAGCTAGCATATTATAAGTGTGAACTTATAGCACTACATCCTTTTTCTGAATTAAATGGACGAATAACACGACTTTTCTTCGATATGATAGCCCTTTATAATGGGTATAAGTATATAAACTATGCAACAGTAACACCAGCTGAATATATTGATGCTGCTATAGAATGTGTTGTATATGCGGATAGTGAGAAGATGGAAAAAATAATATTTAATGGATTAAAAAAGGCATAAATGTGAACACAGTAGATTTTGAAAAGCAGACAAAAGAGTTAATAGATAGCCTTAAAGCGATTTGTACAAGTTATGGGCTTGGGAATGATGGTAATGAGTTTAAAATCATCACACAACTCTTTTTGTATAAGTTTTTAAATGATAAGTTCGCGTTTAGTATCAAACAGCTTGAACCTAAACTTGCAAACGCCAAGAGTTGGGAGAGTGCTTATGAAACGCTAGGGGATGATGAGTCACAGATGCTTCTTCTAGAACTTAGTGCAAATACAGCGATACTTAAACCAAAACAGCTTATTACTTCTCTTTTTGATATTCAAAATAGCCCTGATTTTGCCAAGACTTTTGATGACACACTCAGAGCCATAGCGAGAGAAAACAACGATATATTTGCCGTGCAAACTAATGGTGGGGCTAAAATAACTCTCTTTGATAATATCAGCGAGTTTGTCTCAGACCCCTCTAAACGCGATGAGTTTGTAAAAGCCATCATCAACAAACTTGTACATTTTAGTTTTGAAAATATTTTTAACCAAAAGTATGATTTTTATGCGACTATCTTTGAGTACCTCATAAAAGATTATAACAATGACAGTGGTGGTAAGTATGCAGAGTACTATACTCCTCATGCAGTAGCGAAAATCATGGCGGCTATCTTAGTGCAGGGTGATGTGAAAAATGTCACTTGTTATGACCCATCAGCTGGAAGTGGAACGCTACTTATGAACATAGCGCATGCCATAGGCGAAGAGAAGTGTAGCATCTACTCTCAAGATATCTCGCAAAAGTCTTCTAGTCTCCTGCGTTTGAACCTCATACTTAACAACCTCGTACACTCTATCCAAAATGTAGTGCAGGGAAATACTATCTTAGAGCCTTTTCACAAAGAGAGTGACAACAGCCTTAAAAAGTTTGACTACATAGTCTCAAATCCTCCTTTTAAGATGGACTTTAGCGACTTTCGAGATGACCTTGAGACCAAAGAAAATAGTGAGAGATTTTTCGCAGGTATCCCTAACATCCCTAAGAAAAAGCTAGAGAGTATGTCTATCTACTCTCTCTTTTTACAGCACATCATCTTCTCACTCAAAGAGGGTGGCAAGGCGGCAGTTGTTGTGCCTACTGGTTTCATAACGGCTCAGAGTGGCATAGACAAAAAGATACGTATGAAGCTCATAGACGAGAAAATGTTAGCAGGAGTCGTCTCCATGCCGAGCAATATCTTCGCCACAACAGGAACAAATGTCTCCATCATCTTCATAGACCGTTCCAATGTGGAAGATGTAGTTCTCATAGATGCTTCCAACTTAGGTACAAAACTCAAAGAGGGCAAGAAGCAAAAAACTGTTCTAAGTGCTGAAGAAGAGGATAAAATCATAAGCACTTTTAATGCAAAAGAGGTAGTAGAAGACCTCTCTGTTATTGTGAAGTATGATGAGATAAAGGCGAAAAACTACTCCTTTTCAGCAGGGCAGTACTTTGATGTGAAGATAGAGTATGTGGACATTACAAAAGAGGAGTTTGAGGCGAAGATGCAAGGTTTTCGTGAGAACTTGGAGGGGATGTTTGCTGAGGGTAAGATTTTGGAAGAGGAAATTTTGAGAGGGTTTGGTGAGGTTCGTTTTGGGTAAAGTTTTATTAAAAGATATAACAACTAAAATTGGAAGCGGGGCTACTCCACGAGGAGGACAAAGTGCTTATTACTCTAGTGGAGTATCATTAATACGAAGTCAAAATGTTTTAGATTTTAAATTTTCATTAAATGGTTTAGCCTTTATAAATGACGAACAGGCTGAAAAGTTAAAATTTGTCAGTGTAGATTCAAAAGATATTTTATTAAACATAACAGGTGATTCTATAGCTAGAACCTGTTTAGTCCCAAAAAACATTTTACCAGCAAGAGTAAATCAGCATGTATCTATTATAAGGTGTAAAGAATCCATAGATAACCGTTATGTTCATTATTATTTACAATATTTAAAATCTCACTTATTACAGATATGTGGTGTTGGTGGAACTAGAAATGCATTGACTAAAGAAGCTGTATCTAAATTGGAAATAGTCTTTCAAAATAATCCACAAAAAATAGCAAACATCCTCTCAACCTTAGACAAAAAAATAGAACTAAACAACAAAATAAACACAGAGTTAGAAGCTATGGCAAAGACTCTTTATGACTACTGGTTTGTACAGTTTGACTTTCCAAACGCCAAAGGCAAACCCTATAAATCATCAGGTGGTAAAATGGTTTACAGTGAGGAGTTGAAAAGAGAGATCCCTGAGGGGTGGGAAGTGAAAGAAATAAGTGAACTAATTGAAGTTAAAGATGGTACTCATGATTCACCAAAACAATCTAAATCTGGTCAATATTTAATAACATCTAAGCATCTTAAGACTAGTGGAATTGACTTTGGGAGTGCATATTTAATCTCAGATGAAGATTTTTTTCTTGTAAATAAAAGAAGTAAAGTTGAAGAAGGTGATTTGTTGTTTTCAATGATTGGTACTGTTGGATTAACACATTGGGTTATGGATATTGATACGAAATTTGCAATTAAAAATATTGGTTTATTTAAGACATCAAAAGTACGAGACCTAGCTGATTTTTTATATTTAACAATAAGTTCATCAGTTATTATTAGCTATTTAAAATTAAGAACATCAAAGGGCACTTCACAACCTTATCTAACTCTTGGAACTATTAGAAAAATTCCAATTATTATGCCTCCTATGAAAGTTTTAAATATATTTAACAAAAAAATAGTGCCAATAAATAAAAAAATATATTCTAATCAAAAACAAACCCAAACCCTAAAAGCACAAAGAGATTTCCTCCTCCCTATGCTTATGAACGGACAAGTGAGTGTGAAATGAGCAACTTAAGTAAAAATGAAAACTTAGTAGAAGAGTTAAAAAACCTTATAGTAAGCACAAAAGAGCAAGTAGCTGTTAGTGTAAATGCATCTTTGACATTGATGTATTGGCATGTTGGTAGAAAAATTGAAGAAAATATTCTCCAAAATAGCCGTGCTAATTATGGAAAAGAGATTGTGAACTCAGTGAGTTCACAATTAGTAAAAGAATTTGGAAAAAGTTTTTCAACAAGAAATCTTTTTTACATGATTAAATTCTATAAAGTTTTTAAGGATGAAAAGATTGTGCACTCACTGAGTTCACAATTAACTTGGACACATATAAGGAGTTTGATAGCCATAGAAGATGACTTAAAAAGAACATTTTATATAGAGATGGCAAAACTTGATAAATGGAGTACAAGAACTTTAAATGACAGAATCGACTCTATGTTATACGAAAGAACCGCACTCTCAAAAAAAACTGATGAACTTATCTCTTATGAACTTGACAAACTAAATGAGGGTGTTGTAACTCCGAATATAATTTTAAAAGACCCCTATGTTTTAGATTTTTTAGAGTTAAATGATAGATACCTAGAAAAAGACCTCGAAGATGCAATTTTAAGAGATATAGAGAACTTTCTACTAGAACTTGGAAATGGTTTTAGTTTTATAGCGAGACAAAAACGACTACAAATAGGTGAAGATGATTTTTATATTGATCTACTTTTTTATAACCGCAAACTCAAAAGATTAGTAGCTATTGATCTTAAACTCGGAAAATTTAAGTCAGAGTACAAAGGTCAGATGGAACTTTATCTCAAGTGGCTTGAAAAACATGAGATGCAAGAGGGTGAAGAAAAACCCTTAGGCATCATTCTTTGTGCTAGTAAAAATGAAGAACAGATAGAACTGCTAGAACTCGATAAAAGCGATATACATGTCGCTAAATATATGACAATCCTTCCACCAAAAGAGGAGTTTGAACAAAAACTTCACAAAGTTGTGGCAAATGCAAAACTAAAATATCAGGAGAAAAAATGAAACTAAGTCTCGATAGTCTCTCTAAATACATTGCTTATTTTACTGCATTTATACTTGCCTTACTCGTGGCTCTCATAGTCTACGATGCAACTGCTCGCTATCTTTTCTCTAGTGGCTCTACTGCACTGCAAGAGTTGGAGTGGCACTTTTTTGATGTGGTTATTCTGCTTTCTATCGCGTTTACTCTTAAACATAACTCTCATGTTCGTGTAGATATATTTTATGATAAGTTCTCTCCTAAAATGCAGGCTCTTATTAATATTTTTTCAGTATTATTTTTCATACTGCCACTCTCTTTCCTTATCATCTACATCGGTATTGGTTTTGTGGAGTTGAGTTTTATGCAAGACGAAGCCTCTTCTGATCCGGGTGGGCTTACTCATAGATGGATTGTTAAGTCACTTATGCCACTTGCGTTTACCTTTTTGGCTCTTGAAGCATTTTCTCTCTTAGTAGATGAGACACAGAAATGGAGAAGTTTATGATTGCCTTAGTGATGTTTGTTGTAGCACTTTTTCTTCTTCTACTTGGTATTCCTGTCGCGTTTGCCTTTGGTGGGGTGGCGATGATATTCGCGTTTATCATCCCTGATCTTGGGTTTGATGTCTTTAACATCTTGCCATTTCGTATCTACGGTATCATGAGCAATACAACTCTTATGGCTGTACCGCTCTTTATCATGATGGGTCTTATATTAGAGAAGTCTGGTATGGCTGAAAAACTTCTTATCTCTATGTCTGCTATGTTTAAGGGTGTTCGTGGCGGTCTTGGCGTGAGTGTCGTGCTTGTTGGTGCCATACTCGCAGCTTCCACGGGGATAGTCTCAGCCTCAGTTGTTATGATGAGTGTTATCGCACTGCCACTTATGATAAATGCAGGGTATAACAAGTCACTAGCAAGTGGAACTATTGCCGCTTCTGGAACACTTGGGCAGATTATTCCGCCCTCTATCATTCTTATCGTTTTAGGGGATGTTATGAGTGTGAGTGTGGGTGAT
>JALSUU010000096.1 GCA_027071075.1 Sulfurimonas sp.
TGTAATCTTTAAATTCACTTAAAGCCCTATTTTACGGGACTTTAAGCAAAAAAAGAAAAATTTATCTTTTTTGTCACAACTTTCAGATTTACTCAATAAAGTTATTCACATCCATTGAAGCAAAACATACATCTTTAAAGTTAATTTTACTTTTAATTGTGTAGGGCTTATTATAAAGTTCAAACTCTAATTCACATGCGTGTAGTAAAAGTCTACTTGCCCCTCCATTTTTTATTCTATCTAGTGGAGTGAGTTCTTTATCTAAAAACTTTACAAGGTTTGCATCAGACTCTCCATAAATCGGATCACCAACGATTGGATGTTTCACGTGAAACAAATGTACCCTGAGTTGATGCTGTCTTCCAGTGTGTGGCTTACACTCAACTAAAGTCATATCTTTCTCAGGAAAATACTCTAAAGGTTTAAAAGTAGTTTTTGAAGCTTTTCCTGCATCATCAACTTTTACTATCATTCTTACCATAGCGGAACTTTGATCTTGGGAACGCAAAAGGGGCGCTTCTACTACCATCTCCTCTTTAAACTCTCCATGAACCAGTGCTAGATACTTTTTTCTCATATCTCGCTCTTGAAACATCATCTTAATCTCTCTCTCGCTTATTTTGTTTCGAGCACACAAAACAAGTCCGCTTGTCTCTTGGTCTATTCTATGTGCTATGTTTGCATCACGACCATACTGAAACTTCAACTCATCTATGAGCGAGTAGGGTGTTCTTTTTGTTTGAGGATGGATGAGAACTCCACTTGGTTTATCAAAGACAACAAACTCCTCTTCTACGAAAGTGGGTTCAAGCCCTTTAGTAATTGGTTCAAAATGAATAAACTCTATCTCCCCCTCAATCTCTCCAGCAGTTTTAAGCATCTTCTCACCATCTACTAAGATACGCCCCTTAGAGATAAATCGTTGAGACTCTCTTTGTGAGTAACCTAACTCATTCATAAGAAAGAAAACTGCCCTCTGTTTTTTTTCTACGATATACTTGTTTTTTACAAATGGCAAGTTGATTCCTTTAATTGGTTTTTTACATAAGTTAGTGTAAAATTTCACACTTTAATTATGCGAATTTTAACATAATAATAACTTCAATAAAGGCAAAAAAATATGGTAGAAAGATATTCACGACCAGAGATGGCAGAAAAATGGACACAACATGCAAGATATGCTGCATGGTTAGAAGTAGAAAAAGCTGCTGTAAAAGCTTGGGCTAGACTTGGTAAGATTCCTCAAGATGATGCAGATAAGATTGTAAAAAATGCAACATTCTCAGTAGAGCGTATAGAAGAGATAGAAGCAGTAACAAAGCATGACCTTATCGCTTTTAATACAAGTGTTTCAGAGAGCCTTGGTGATGAATCAAGATGGTTCCACTATGGTATGACATCTTCTGATGCAGTTGATACTGGTGTAGCACTACAGATGAGAGATTCACTCAACATCGTTATAGCTGATGTAAAGATGCTTATGGAGTCCATCAAAAAGCGTGCGATGGAGCATAAAATGACTCTTATGGTTGGTAGAAGTCATGGTATCCACGGTGAGCCTATTACTTTCGGTCTTACTCTGGCTGTTTGGTATGATGAAGTTGCGCGTCATCTTCTGAACCTTGAGCAGACTATGGAGGTTATCGCTGTTGGACAAATCTCTGGAGCTATGGGTAACTTTGCACATGCACCATTAGAACTTGAAGAGTATGCTATGGAAGAGTTAGGTCTCAAACCAGAGCCATGTTCAAACCAAGTTATCCACCGTGATCGTTACGCAAGACTTGCTACCGCTTTAGCACTCCTTGCATCATCAGTAGAGAAGTTTGCAGTCCAAGTAAGACACCTGCAAAGAACAGAAGTATACGAAGCAGAAGAGTTTTTTGCAAAAGGACAAAAGGGAAGTTCAGCTATGCCTCATAAGCGAAACCCTATTCTTACTGAAAACATCACAGGTCTTGCAAGAATGATTCGTGCATACGCAAACCCTGCTATGGAAAATGTAGCACTCTGGCATGAGCGTGATATTAGCCACTCTTCTACGGAGCGTTTTTGGTTACCTGATGCCTTTATCACTATGGACTTTATGTTGCATCGTATGAACAATGTTATCGCAAACCTTACAGTATTTCCAGAAAATATGATGAAAAACCTTAACCTAACAGGTGGGCTTGTATTTTCTCAACGCGTTTTACTTGAGCTTCCACTTCAGGGTGTGAGTCGTGAAGATGCATACAGAATAGTTCAAAGAAATGCTATGAAAGTTTGGGAGGAGATTCAAGCTGGTCGTGCAACTACAAATGATAAGGGAGAGTCTCTTTACCTTAATCACCTTTTAGCTGATGATGAGCTGAGAGAGTCACTGAGCGAAGAGGCTATTCGTGAGTGTTTTAACTATGACTACTACACGAAAAATGTTGATGCTATTTTCAAAAGAGTTTTCAAAGACTAATTTTCACCCAATTAAAAGAGTCTTTTTTGGCTCTTTTAAAACTTCAAAATCTGCTTAATATTTTTCCTAAAGTCTTAGTTAATTTTCCCCGTAACATTCTCTTGAAATATTATAATTTCTCCTCTATTTAAATTTATACTCAATATATTTTAGATAAAATCAATTCACTTTATATTCTACTTTTTTGTATAAATATTTTTAAAATATCTATATGAAAAAGTAATAAATCAAAGTAGAAAATAAGCGTAGGAAAATAGTACATGATAACAGTCCTCAAAAGAAATGGTCGGACAGAACCACTAGATATATCTAAAATCCAAAAATACACATCATCAGCTGTCAAAGGCTTGAGTAATGTATCGCAAAGTGAACTTGAAGTTGATGCACAGATTCACTTCCGTGATGGTATCACTTCTAAAGAGATTCAAGAGACACTCATTAAAACTGCCGTTGATAAAATAGACATCGATGCACCCAACTGGACTTTTGTTGCATCAAGACTCTTTATCTTCAACCTCTACCACCAAGTAAATGGTTTTACAGGGTATGGCTCACTCAAGAAGTATTTTGAAAAAGGTGAACAAGAGGGGCGTATTCTTTTAGGTCTCAAAGAGATGTATAATCTTGAAGAGTTAGAGAAGCACCTAGTACCTGAGCGTGACTTTCAGTTTAACTATCTTGGTGTAAAAACACTTTATGATAGATATCTTATCAAAGATAGCAAGGGTGAACCTATGGAACTCCCTCAGCATATGTTTATGGCTATAGCAATGTTCTTAGCACAAAGAGAAGATGATAGAGAAGGGTGGGCTATCAAGTTTTATGACATGATAAGTAAGTTTGAAGTGATGCTTGCAACGCCTACACTCTCAAACGCAAGAACAACACGACACCAACTCTCTTCTTGTTATATCGGTTCTACTCCTGACAACATCGAGGGTATTTTTGACTCTTACCAAGAGATGGCGATGCTCTCTAAGTTTGGTGGTGGTATTGGTTGGGACTGGACGGGTATTCGTTCTATGGGTTCTTTTATTGATGGGCATAAAAATGCGGCAGGGGGAACAGTTCCTTTTTTAAAGATAACAAACGACATCGCTATTGCAGTTGATCAGTTAGGAACAAGAAAGGGTGCTATCGCTGTTTATATGGAACCGTGGCATATTGACATCAACGACTTTTTAGATTTGAAGAAAAACTCTGGAGAAGAGCGTCGTCGTGCCCATGA
The DNA here is from genome assembly GCA_027071075.1 of Sulfurimonas sp. GTDB lineage: Bacteria > Campylobacterota > Campylobacteria > Campylobacterales > Sulfurimonadaceae > Sulfurimonas. Next base: position 3,681 of record JALSUU010000096.1, read on the forward strand.
CCTCTTTCCTGCAATGTGGTTGAACGATATCTTTATGCAGAGAGTTCAAGAAGATGGTATTTGGACACTCTTTGATCCTTACGATGTGAGAGAACTAACAAACCTTCATGGAGAAGCCTTTACAAAACGCTACTTAGAACTAGAAGAGGATGAGAGCATCATCAAAGAGAAGATGAAAGCAAAAGATCTTTGGAAAAAGATTTTAACTTCTTACTTTGAGACAGGTTCTCCTTTCCTCTGTTTTAAAGATAACGCTAACAGAGCAAACCCTAATGACCACTACGGAATCATCAGAAGCTCTAACCTCTGTACAGAGATTTTTCAAAATACAGAACCAAACCACTACAAAATTAAGTTTATATTTGAAAATGGTGAGAGCGTTAGTTATGAAGAGGATGAACTAGTCACAGTTGATAGTGGCATTGAAAAACCTGCGAAAAAAGTGACTGCTCTTGACTCACTTGGTGGACTTCCAATCTTTGTTGTAGAGAAAGAGAAAATCAATGGTGCTACGGCTGTTTGTAACCTTGCATCAGTAAACCTCTCTCGTATCAACACAAAAGAAGATATAGACCGCATCGTTCCTACGGCTGTAAGATGTTTAGATAATGTTATAGACTTAAACTTCTACCCAGTTGAGAAAGTAAAACGCACAAATATGCGAAGCCGTTCTATCGGTCTTGGTGTTATGGGTGAGGCACAGATGTTAGCTGAGTCTGGCATCATTTGGGGCAGCCAAGAGCATTTTGATAAGATAGATGAAGTGATGGAGTCTGTTTGTTATAACACTATCTCTGCATCAGCAGACTTAGCAAAAGAGAAGGGTGCCTATCCTGAGTTTGAAGGGAGTAAATGGAGCCGTGGTATCTTCCCTCAAGATCATGCAAATGCAGAGGTTATAAACCTTGTAGATCGTGGTGGTCTTTTTGCATCATCATATGAGTGGGAATCCCTGCGTACAAAAGTAAAAGAGCAAGGAATGCGTAACGGTTACCTAATGGCTGTTGCACCTACAAGCTCTATCTCTATCCTTACAGGAACGACTCAAGCTATCGAGCCAGTATTTAAGCGTAAGTGGTTTGAGGAGAATCTCTCTGGACTCATTCCAGTTGTAGTACCAAAACTCTCTGCTGATACTTGGAGCTACTATACTCCTGCGTATGATTTAAACCAAACAGTTCTCATAAAAGCGGCAGCAATTCGCCAAAAGTGGATCGATCAAGGGCAATCACTCAACATCTTTATAACACTTGACAAAGCAAGTGGCCGCTACTTAAATGAGATCTATATGCTCGCATGGAAACTCGGACTTAAGTCAACTTACTACCTCCGTTCACAATCACCAGAGATGGCAAGTGATGTAGAAGATAGAAGTATGGAGTGTGTTGGTTGTCAATAGGCATAGATTTAGAACGCTTTGACAACTTTAAAGATGCAGAGTTCCGTTCTTTAGAGATTATTTCACCCATAGAAATTGAGGCAACTTTTGCAGTGCAAGATAGGGCAAGAGACTTTGACTGGATAACAGTTAGCCTCAAGTTTATAGGTGTTAGTGATGCACAGCTTGTTGATGGTAACAAAATAGCCTATATTGATATGAGTGAGGGAATTAGTATTATAAAAGATGATAATCATATTGCATTTGGAATTGGAGAGTGCTATAATAGTTCAAGTATAAAAACTTCATCTTGCTTTATCATAGCGAGTGAATTACAATCCCTTGAGGGTTCATTTTAAAAGGAATATATATGCGTTATGATGTTCGTGGTGAGTTACTGGGTTTTCCTGATGTTGCTAATGTTGAGATAGTGGAGATAGACACGCTTTTTTCTACTATGAAAGATACAAGCGATGAAAATATCTCTTTTACAATTGTAAATCCTTACGCACTCAGAGAGTACTCTTTTGATCTGCCGACAGATGTAAAAGTTCTCTTAGAGATAAACGAAAACTCTCAGCTAAGTGTTTACAATATTCTTGTTATTCAAAAACCTTTAGAGAAATCAACTATCAACTTTTTAGCACCTATTGTTATAAATAACGACAATAACAAACTCGCACAAGTGATACTTGAGCCAAGAAAGCATACTGATTTTGGTATGGCTGAAACTATAGAATCTTTTAAGGAGTAGTCATGACTTATCTTGTTGTTGATGATTCTAAACTTGCGCGTTTAAGTCTTATAAAGTCACTCAAAACTCATGTAGGAGATGATGAAAATATTCATCAAGCTTCTAATGGCTTAGAGGCTGTTTCTCTTATGGAGAATAAAAAAGCCGACATTGTATTTTTAGATTTAACTATGCCTGAGATGGATGGGTATGAAGCCCTGCCAAAGCTTTTAGAGATAAACAACAAAGCAAAGGTTATAGTAGTCTCAGCAGATGTACAAACAAAAGCGAAGGAGCGTGTGATATCTTTGGGTGCACAACTCCATATGCAAAAACCTATCAACGCAGATAAGATGCAAGAGATTTTGGAAATAATATAATGTACTCCCTTACAGAAGATGAAAAAGATGTTCTCCAAGAGTTAATGAATGTAGCTTATGGAAACGCAACCGCAGTAGTAGCGGATATGCTTGATGCTTTTGCAAGTTTGAGCATTCCAAACATACAGGTCTTACCTACTCATGAACTCCTTGCTACCTTTGAGAGTATGAAAGCAGAGAGTTACTTTTTTTCAACCCAAGCTTTTAGTGGAGAGTTTAATGGTGAGAGTGCTTTTTTTATCAATGACATAAGTGCTCAAAATCTTGCAAAACATTTAGAACTTGAAACAGCTGATGACTTAGATGATGCCATACTTGAACTTACAAATGTACTTACATCATCACTCACAACAAAACTCTCACAGGAGTTAGATACGGAGGTAAGTTTTTCACTTCCAAGTATTACTAAAGTCCCTCTACAAGATATCCAAGAAGTAGAGACATTTCAAAACTACTCTCAGGTTATCGTTATAGATACTGATCTCAATTTTGAAGATCAAAAGATAAATGGTAAGATATTTATCTTAACAAAAGATGCATCAATACAATGGCTCAAGAACAAACTCAACACAATCTTAGAACTCTTACTGTAGATGAAAAGATTGTCGCTAACATCGACAATGGGATTCTAGTTTTAGATGACTCACTCTGTATACACCACTATAACAAATGGTTAGAGCTTCACACTGGAAAAAAAGAGAAAGATTTACTCACACTCAAGATAAGTGATGTTTTTGCCAACATCAACACTAAAACACTTACAAGAAAAATAAAAACAGCACTTCGCATCCAAACACCCACTTTCTACACGGCAAATACATCGAAATATCTCATACCCATAAAACTCAATCAAATTAAAAATGCAAAATTTGAGTATATGCAACAAGATGTAAGTATCATTCCCTTTGATTTAGAGAAGAGTTTAGTCGCACTTATCATAACAGACCAAACAAATATGGCACAAACAAATGCACTTCTGCATTCGCACATCGAAGAGATAAAAGAGTTAAATCAAGAGCTTATAAAAGAGCGTGATACCATTGATAAAAAAATCCTCTATATAAGGCTTAATCTTCAAGCTGAGATTAGCGATATATCACATGCACTTTTAAATCTTTTAGAGTATGAGAAAGAGGAGCTTCTAGGGCTTGATTTTTTCAACTTTGAAAGACATCTTATGAGTGCTACGCTCAAAGAGAAGATAAAAGAGGCATTAAAGAAAAAAGAGCCTACAAATTTTGAAGAGAGAACTCTCTCTTTAAGTGGTGAAGTGCTTTACTTTCAAAGCACTTTTGTAGCAGAGTTTAATGCAAAGGGTGTTCAGATTGGCTTTATTATCTTTAGAGAAAATATTACAAATGCAAAGATATTAGCCAAAACGCAAGAGAAGATGCTTGCATCATCAAGAAGTGCAGCCATGGGTGAGATGATAGCAATGATAGCGCATCAGTGGAGACAACCCCTCTCACTCATTAACACAGTGATAGCGACTATGAAAGTAAAAAGAGAGCTTAATCTACTTACAAAAGAGATAACAGACAACTCCTATGAGAAGATTCAAAACACGGTAAAGTACCTCTCTGAAACTATAGATGATTTTCGTGATTACTTTAAACCCAACAAAGAGATTAGCAGGGTTGAACTCAATACCCTTTTTGAGAAATCAATCTTTTTTATCAAGTCTGAAATGGATGTCCACAGTATAAAGTACTCACTCAAAGCATCTGAGAGTGTAGAGATAGAGACCTATAAAAATGAGCTTCTGCAGACTATAATCAACATCATGAAGAACTCTATTGATGCATTTGAGGAGAGTGATGAGAGAGAAAAAAAGATTTGTGTTACTTTAGAAAGACTCTCTACACATGTGAGCATAGAGATAGTAGATAATGCAGGTGGAATAAAAAAAGATATTATTACAAAAGTATTTGAACCCTATTTTTCAACAAAAAGTAAAAATGGAACAGGGCTTGGGCTTTACATGTCTCAGACAATTATAACCGAACATTTACTTGGAAGTATTACACTAACAAGTGAAAATAATCAAACAAAGGTTCTTATAGAACTACCCTACAAAATAAGGAGTCAAAAATGACTCCTTTCTTGCCGATAGGCAAAGCTTTAGTGACTGAGTATAATTTGGACTTGTTCAAATTATACGAGATTTAATATATAGGAGTCAAAAATGAGAGTAATATGTCCACACTGTTTAAGTGTAAATAATATACCACAAAAAGAGAGTTATAAAAAAGCAAACTGTGGGAAGTGTAAACAATCCCTTTTAGATAACAAACCAGTAGAACTTACAAACGCTAACTTTGATGAAGTAGTAGTCAATAGTGACATACCAGTTATTATCGACTTTTGGGCACCTTGGTGTGGTCCGTGTAAAATGATGGCTCCAGTTTTTGAAAAAACGGCACAGAATTTTGCTCTCAAAACACTCTTCGCCAAGGTCAACACTGAAAATGAACAAAATTTAGGTGCCCGTTTTGGAATCAGAAGTATTCCAACACTCATAATTTTTAAAAATGGTAAAGAAGTTGAAAGAGTATCTGGTGCACTTGATGCTACATCTTTAAGCTCTTTAGTCTCTAAGCATCTGTAAAATATAGTTTTTAAGTTTTCTTAGAGTAAAATATAAGAAATCTATAGAAGGCTTTTTCATGGAAAGGTACTCAATTCTTGCTGTCGATGATGAGCCTTTTAATTTGGATTTAATTGAGGCATAACCATGAAACATATTACCTTTTTGTACAGTGATACAATAGCCACAAACGATGCAAGAAAAAAAGCACAAAAGAAGTGCTATAAAGAGCAATTAGTTCAAATTTTTACCTCTGAGTCGAAAAAGAAAAATCTCACAAAAATCCTCTATAGGCTTCGAGAACTCTTTCCTAAAGCACATATTATTGGTACAACAACAGCAGGAGAGATTTCTCAAGGAAAGATGTATGATAATGAAACTATCATCTCTTTGTCTCTCTTTGAAAAAACCCAACTACAACTTAGTTATGTAGATACTATAGATAAAAAACATGGAAAGAAATTTTCCACAAACCTTACACAAAAATATGCCAAAGCTGCTATTGTCTTGAGCGAAGGGCTTTTAGGTGAGGATTACGAGGGCTTTATTCAAGGTATCAAAGAAAAAAATCCAAAGCTCATTATCTCTGGTGGTCTTGCAGGTGATAACTTCAAACTCAAAAAAACTTTTATCTTTTATGAAGATCAAGTCTATAGCAAAGGAGCAGTAGGAGTCTCTTTTTCTGGTGAAAATCTCTACGCAAATAATACCTACAATCTTAATCTCACCCCCATTGGAAAGAAGTTTACCATTAGCTCCTCTACAGGAAATATAGTACATGCTATAGATGGTATAGGTGCAAAAGAGCTCTTTATAAAATATTTTGGAGATGATATTTTTACAAATTACAAACAAGCCTTACCAGATTTTCAGTTACTTTACAAAGAGGGGAACACAGTAGTTGCTCGAACACCTTTAGCCGTTGAGGGGGAATCTCTTGTTTTTGCAGGAGCTCTTAAAGAGGGACAAGAGGTACAATTTGGCTTTTTAAATACATCAGAGATATTTAATAGCTCAAATAAGCTTAGTAAAAAAATCGATAAACATCCTGCCGAAGCTATCTACTTTTACTCATGTATTGTGCGAAAAATACTTTTAGGTAAAGAGTTAGAAAAAGAGTTTTCTTCCTTCGAGAGAATAGCTCCAACTGCAGGATTTTTCACTTATGGAGAGTTTTATAGTACCACAAAAAACAATGCAATACTCAACTGCACAACAACGATGCTGGTTCTTTCTGAAAACTCTAAGCAGAAGAAAAAACAACGCAAAGAGGGAAAAAAGCAAGAGATAGAAGAGAGTAAAAAAAATCTTAACAATACGATTTTAGATGCCCTCACTAACTTCATACAAGAGACTTCTTTAGAACTTCAAAAGAATGTAGAACTTCTAGAACAATATAAAAAAGTAGTAGATGCAACTTCTCTGATATCTAAAACAGACAAAGATGGAATAATCACCTATGTTAATGATAAATTTTGCACAAAAAGTAAATATTTACAAACAGAGCTTATAGGAAAAAATCACAATATTATACGCGATAAATCCCTTTCAGATGCTGTTTTTAAAGATATGTGGCGTTCTATTCAAAAAGGGAAAGTATGGAAAGGGTTACTTTCCAATCG
>JALSUU010000097.1 GCA_027071075.1 Sulfurimonas sp.
GTAATTTTAAACACCTTGATTTTTGCATTAATTTGTTCAATTATTATCCGTTTTGATGAGAGTTTATGATTCTCTTTTTTGTCCTCTTTTGAGAGTGGATTTAATTTGGTTTTTTTCTTTGGTATTTTAGCATTAGGGCATATTTTAGTGATACCAAGATAACCCAAATCTGCTAGTACTCTGCATATTTCACTTTATTCTTCCACCCGTTTCACTCCAAGCCTTCCACTTTTTTGAGTCTCAAACAAGCATGTAAAATTGTAGCATAAATGAGAGTGAGTGGAAGAATGGTTTTTCCTATTTCATCATTTTCTTAGCATTTATCTTGCGTTGAGAATCTCCATCAGCTTGAAATTCTATTTTGTAAGCATTATGTACAATTCTATCTAAGATAGCATCTGCTATAGTTGCATTATGCAGATACCCATGCCAATCTTGTATGGCAAGTTGAGATGTAACAATAACAGATGATTGATTCACTCTGTCTTCAACTATCTCTAGCAGGTCTCTGGCTTCTGCAGCTTTAAGTGGACTCACTCCGAAATGCCCGCAGGAAATACCCTTGGGGTACATCAAGTATCAGAAGGTTAATTCGTTTGAGTCTTGCTAAGTATTTGAGATACTCTTCATCTCCTCTTATCCCTTGTAAGTGTTGCATCAGTCTTGGTACTCTTAGATACAAAGCACTATAACCCATACTCATCGCTTTGTTTGTTCTTGTAATGGCATAATTTGTCCTTGTTTTTTAGATTATTATATAGTTGACTATATAGTGATTTAGCTGTAATACTCAGCACCTCTGATGTTCTTGTGTGTTGTAAGAGCAATGAGTGATGCACTCTCATCACTATCTTTTGGTGTGTAAGATTTGAGTAGATCTTTTACTTGTCCTACTTTGTAGTAATGCTTACTTATTGCCATAGTGGAGATAATTTCTAAATGCTCCTCTGTGTACTCTTTTTCCTGATATTTTTTATAGGTATTAATAACCCCTAAGCAGGTTCTGAAGCCCATCTCGGGATGAGGACGAGAATCCATAATATTTTTAAAGAGTTTTGCAGTCTCTGTACCAATGGTAAGTCCCCAGTTCATAATCTTGCCAGGAGACCACTCAAGATACTTCTGATGAGAAGATGCCATATGCTCTTTATTGGTTGAGTAGGCACCTTTATGAAGTAGCTTTGGATGAGTGGCTACAGTTTTCCCCTCATAGGTGATTGTTACAATCTTTGCACCAAACCATACCTCTACTTTTTTGCCTATGAGTTGGTAAGGGACTGAGTAAAAGTTATGCTCTAATTGAATGTGATAGTCTTTTGAGACCTTGAGTAGTTTAAACTCTTTGTACTCATATCTTGTTGCAGGCAGTGGCATAAGTGCTGGTTTATCTAACTTAAGAAACAATTCTCTTCTGCTGCAACCTAGATGTTTCATAACTTTGTCATGGTAAAGAGGCATAAGTCTCTCTATCTCTTTGTTGAGCTCTGCTATAGAGAAAAAGGTAAAGTGTCTTAGTCGTGCCAGTATCCATCTCTGTACAAGTTTTACTGCAAGTTCCACATGTGCCTTGTCCTTAGGTTTATATCCACGAGTAGGCATAACAGCACTTCCATAATGTCTTGCCATTGCTGCATAATCAGGATTGACATCTGGGTCATAGTTGTCAGCTCTTGTTACAGCACTCTTTAGGTTGTCAGGCACGAGGAGTTCTGTAACACCACAGAAATAATCAAACATATCCGCATGTGCATCAATGAAGTCTCTTTTCTTCTGAGAGGCTATTGCTTTTACAAAGGCAAAGCCTGATGCAGGTAGAACTGCTATAAAGAGTTCTGCTTTAGTGATGACACCATTTATAGGATTTACGATATCTACTGTTTTACCACTGAAGTCTATAAATGTCTTTTCACCTGCTTTATGAGTAAGATGCATAGAGGGGTTTATCTTTTTAGAGTAGGCTTTATATTGGTTACAGAACCATGTAAATCCATATCCTTGTTTGTTGGGACACTTCTCTATATACTCTTCATGAAGGAGTGTCAGTGTTACTATCTTATTTCTGAGTTCTACATGTACTTTTGCAAAGTCAGGAAGTGGATACTCCGTAGTACGAGTCGATTTAAAAAGTGTAAGAATTTCTTTATCTCCAGGGGAGATAATATCCTCATACTTTTTGTTTGTGAGTTTGAACTACATAAATCCATTTAGTGGATTTATTGCACTGACGCTTGTTGAGCTAGTCTTTGGTGTATCCATTAACTACACTATGGCTGATATTTAAAGCTCTCGCTATCTTTCTATTAGATAGTTTAGCTTCACATTTTAGTCGTAGAATCTCTTTGATCTTCAACATGCTTAATCCTTTCATTTGTTTCTCCATCTCGATATGAGATAGATAAGTGTAGCACTATAAAATAGTGCAAAACTAGCTTGTTTGAAAGGTCAAATATTTCGCCAACTCAAATTCCAAAATCTTTTCAAAAAACACTCAAAAAGTGGAAGGTAAAAAGTGAAAGAGGTAGAAGAATTTTTTTGCAATTTTCATCTATATCATCACTATTAATTTTTAATAAATTACAAAGTAGTATTAAAATAATTTAGTAATAAAATAAGCGATATAATTCATAAGAAAATACATCAAAGAGACCCTCAAAATTAAAGGGAAAATTGATGTAAAAAAAGTACTTCAGATTAGTTGAAAATGTTAGAGAAAAATGGTGTACAAATTAATTTATTAATTGCTGGAATATTAGATGGTTTAGAGTATCCTGAAATGTTAAAAACAATTGATACGGATGATGGTTCTAAAACAGAAAATGGAACGGATAATATAAATGAATAAGTTTGAAGTTGTATATCCTTTGGATGTAATTCAGTTTGTGAGTGGAAATAAAAAGTTATATTTATTTATAAATTTTTTATTTGAAAGAGCATCTGATTTTAATGCTAAAATGAAGCTCGAAGAGGGGGAGGATTACTTCCCTATTGCCAAGTATGATGCTAAGAGTT
>JALSUU010000098.1 GCA_027071075.1 Sulfurimonas sp.
GATGAGCATAATAACTCTGAAAGGGGTGCAAAGTATACAAAACTGCGTCGTCCCGTGACTTTGGTATATAGTGAAGCTTCAGAAGATAGAAGTAGTGCATCTAAGAGAGAGTATGCTATAAAAAAACTCTCCCGAGAAAAAAAATTGGAGCTTATAAATGTTTAAAATCTATGTAGATGGAGATGCCTTCCCAAATCTCTTAAAACCCATACTTTTAAAGCAGATAAATCGTTTAAAAATAGAGACTATTGTAGTGGCAAACAAAAAAATAAGTATTGGAAAAAGTAGTTTTATATCTTATATAATAGTCGATGCAGGGGCGGATGAGGCAGATGATAAAATAGTTGAGATGTTAGAGGAAGGTGACTTGGTTATAACCGCTGATATCCCACTTGCAGATAGAGTCATCACTAAAAATGCCCACGCAATAGACCATCGTGGAGAACTCTACTCAAAAGAGAATATAAAACAGTATCTTGCTATGCGAAACTTGATGGAGAAGATACGAGAGAGTGGGGAGCTAACAAAAGGTCCTAAACCTTTTTCATCGAAGGATGCAGAACTTTTTGCAAACCAGATAAATAGTTTTTTATCTAAAAGATAATACTTATTGGCTATTATATCGATAATTAAACTTTTAGGATATTTTTATGAGCACAATAGAATACGCACTCCAAGACCAATATATAGAACTTTTTAAACTAATAAAACTTTTAGACTTAGTGGACACAGGGGCACAAGCAAAGATGATAGTTGCTGATGGATATGTAGATAGAAATGGTGATATAGAACTGAGAAAACGCGCTAAAATAATCAAAGGGGATATTTTGATTGTTGGTGGCGAAGTGACTATAAAAGTGATTTAGAGACTGAAAAACGCTCAATGGCTAGAATCAGGAAACAGAGAGACAAACAGATAGATAAGGTTCTTGAAAATACTATGGAAATGCCATAGGATTGAACTTCCTTATGGCGATGAAGAAGAAGCATGATTCGTAAATTAACCACAACACTTCTTAAACTTTTTCCCACTTCCACAAGGACAACTCTCATTTCTCTCTATCTTTGAGCTAAAGAGTTCTCCATCTTGGTATTTCCATGCATCATCTACCTTTATAAAGCTACTTTTTTCATGTAAAACAGCAATCTCTCCATACTCTCTATAGTAGGCTTTAAACTCGACAATATTATCATGTGCATCAAGAACATCTAGTTTTAACCACTCAATGTTTGAGGCTTGGCTTAACTCTTCTTCATTTTGATTTATGGCAGTTTTAGATAAATATTCCCAATCTTTTTTCACAAAAGCTTCATACCTACTAATCATTAACTCTTTAGGACTCATAAACTACTCACTTTTTGATATACTAACATATATTTTTAGAAGTTAGGGTATATATGAAAGCAAAATCACTATTTATATCAGCACAAGAGTTGAATGCTGGGATGTTATTTGTCTCTATGGGAATGATGGAAATACTTAAGAGAAACATTCATAGGGTTGCATTTTTTCGCCCTATAATCTTTAAAAAAGATATTAGGGATGGAGATGTCAATTTTATTTTAGAGAGATACTCTTTAGATATGAAATATGAGGATGCCTACGGTTTTGACATTGAGCATGTTGAAAATATGATCTCTCAAAATCGTACCAAAGAGCTTATAAATCAGATGCTAGTGAAATTTAAAAAGTTAGAAAAAGAGTATGATTTTGTACTGTGTGAAGGGATTAGACTCTCTTTTTTAAATGCAAATATTAATTTTGATATAAATATGAAACTTGCACAAAACTTTGGTTCTCCCTACATAAATGTTATAAACGCCAAGCATGATTCAGCGCAAGAAGTGTATGAGAGTATTCTTATTGAAAATAAGAGTTTAGAGTCTCAAGGGTGCACACACTTTGCTACTTTTGTAAATCGTTTAGAAGCTGAAAAATATGCTTTTTTAGAAAAAAAACTAGAGAACTATAACTATACGACTTATCTTTTAGAAGAGGTGGAGGAGTTAAGCCTTGTAAGTATTCAAGATGTTATGGAGTCTTTAGATGCATCGGTGGTACTCTTGGCAGATGAGGATCATACAAGAAGTATACGCTCTGTAAAAGTGGCGGCACTCTCTTTAGATAACTTTCTTTCGCATATAGAAGAGGATGATATGGTGATTGTTCCTGCTGATAGATCTGACATTATCTTAGGGCTTTTTGGGGCACTCTACTCAAATGCGTATCCAAATATCAGTGCTATAATCTTTCCCTTTGATATGCAAGCACACCCCAACATTCAAAAGCTTATTTATGGCTTAGACAAGTTTAATATACCTATACTTTCCGTAGATTTGGATACTTATCAAACAGCAAGAAAGATTTCAAAAATTCACTCTCGAATTCGTGTTAATTCACATAGAAAAATAGCACTTGCCTTAGGACTTTTTCATGCAAGTGTGGATAGTGCATATATTGAAAAAAAGATAGAGACTTCGCAAAGTGATGTGATGACTCCCATTATGTTTGAGTATAAACTTTTTGATATGGCATCATCAAATAAAAAACGAATAGTCCTTCCTGAGAGTAGTGATGAGAGGATTTTACGGGCTGCAGAAATTATTTTACATCGTGGAGTTGCTGAGATAATACTTCTTGGAGATGAAGATGAAGTCAAAGAGACCTATCTGCGTTTAGGGCTTGATCTCTCTAGTGCTACAATTATAGACCATATTGCATCACCACTTATGGAGAAGTTTTCTACTGCATTTTATGAGATGAGAAAGACAAAAGGTTTGACACTAGAAGCCGCAAACGATGCGATGATACATGGGAACTATTTTGCAACGATGATGGTGCAACTCGGCTATGCGGATGGAATGGTGAGTGGGGCTATACACGCAACAGGAGATACCATCCGTCCAGCACTGCAAATTATAAAAACAACGCAAGATGTAAGTGTAGTTTCAAGTGTCTTTTTTATGTGTTTAGATACCAAGGTTCTTGTTTATGGTGATTGTGCAGTCAATCAAGACCCTGATGCTTCAACTCTTGCAGACATTGCACTCGCTTCAGCGAGAACAGCGGCAGCTTTTTCTATAGAACCTAAGGTTGCGATGCTCTCTTACTCAACTGGAGAGAGTGGTAGTGGGGCAGATGTAGATAAGGTAAAAGCGGCAACAAAAATCGTCAAAGAGAGAAATAAAGAGCTACTTGTAGAGGGGCCTATTCAGTACGATGCTGCTGTAAATATGGCAGTTGCAAAGAAAAAGCTTCCAAACTCAAAAGTAGCAGGGAGTGCAACTGTATTTATCTTCCCTGATTTAAATACAGGAAATAATACCTATAAAGCTGTTCAAAGATCAAGTGGAGCGGTAGCCATAGGACCAATTTTACAAGGGCTTAATAAACCTGTAAATGATTTAAGTCGTGGTTGTTTAGTGGCAGATATAGTAAACACAGTAGCGATTACAGCTATTCAAGCAGGAGAACAAGAATGAGAATAGCAGTTATAAATTCGGGAAGTTCCTCTTTGAAGTTTAAACTTTTTGATATGGACACAAAAGAGGTTTTAGACTCCGAGTTACGAGAACATATCGGTGAAGATGGAGCAGAGTATGCTACGCATAAAGAGGCTTTAGAAAGTATTGCTGTTGATTTTGAATCTATTGATGCAGTTGGACATAGAGTGGTTCATGGTGGAGAGTCGTTTAGTGAGTCCATACTTATTGATGCAAGAGTAGAGGAGGGGATAGAAAAGTTGATACCTCTCGCTCCTTTGCATAATCCTGCAAACTTAGAGGGGATAAAAGCTTTAAGAGAGAAGATAGGAAACACTCCTCAAGTCGCTGTTTTTGATACCGCTTTTCATGCATCACTTCCCAAAGAAGCCTATATATACGCACTTCCCTATGAAATGTATGAAAAACATAAGGTTCGTCGTTATGGATTTCATGGAACTTCGCACTCTTTTGTGATGAAAGTAGCAGCAAAAAAACTTCAAAAAGATGTGAGTGAGATAAATCTTATTACGCTTCATTTAGGCAATGGAGCAAGTGCTTGTGCTATTAAAAATGGGAAAAGTATAGATACTTCTATGGGATTTACTCCCTTAGAAGGTTTAGTTATGGGAAGTCGAAGTGGAGACTTAGACCCTGCTATTTTACTTTTTATGCAAAGAGAGTTAATGCTAAGTGTCGATGAGGTCGATACTATGCTTAATAAAAAGTCTGGTCTACTTGGAATTTGTCAAGAAAATGATCTTCGTAAAATCATAAAGAGTGAAGAGAAACATGCAAAACTCGCTTTAAGTATAATGATTCGAAGAGTTCAAAAGTACATAGGCTCTTATATGGCACTTCTTGGAAATGTTGATGCTCTTGTTTTTACTGGAGGTATCGGTGAAAACTCTGAGTATGTACGAGAGAAAATTTTAGACTCCACTTTGTTTCAAAGTTTAAAAGTTTTAGTGATTCAAACAGATGAAGAGTTAGAAATAGCAAACCAGACACTACTAACTATAGAAAAAAAGGTGTAAATTATGAGTGGATTATATCTCTCTAAACAAAGAATTATAGATGCATCGAAACATCTATATGCTTATGAACTTATTTTTAAAGACTCATCGAACCGTCCTGTAGGATTTTCAAACTCACTCAAAGCCACTGCAAAACTCATCATTAGTGCGATTGGAAGTGAAGAGTTAGATGATTTAGTGGGTGGTACTTCAAAAGTTTTTATCAATGTGGATGAGACTACTTTAACAAAGGGAATTTTAGATGTTTTAGATAATAAACGCTTTGTTTTTAATATACTCGAAGATATAAAACTCTCTGAAGAAGTGATTAAAAAGATAGTTATGTATAAGAAAAAAGGTTTTATGTTCTCGTTAGAGCATTTTGATTCTAGTACACGAATGATAGTAAAGTTTCAAAGGCTTTTTAATTACATAGATATTATTAAGATGGATATTCTTATCTCTGAGATAGACAATTTAGAAAAAGTGATGACAAAGTTTAAGGGAAGTCGAATCAAACTTCTTGCACAAAGCGTAGATTCTAAAGAGGATTATGAAGATTGTTTAGAGATGGGTTTTGATTATCTCCAAGGTCTTTATGTTGATAAACCAGTAATAGCTCAGATAAAAGGTTCAAAAGAGCCAACACAGTTTGTTATTTTAAATCTTATCAAGATTATCAAAGATAATGAGAGTACAGAAGAGTTAGAGTACTTTTTAAAACAGCAACCCGATCTCTCATTTAAGTTGATACAGTTTTTTAATAATGTAGCAAATTTAGATATTCGTGTGGAGTCTTTAACACAAGTCATAACGCTGATGGGAAGAAATAAATTACTGAGATGGTTACTTGTCTATCTTTACTCAGAAGCATCTGAGAAGAGTGCATCAAAAACTATTTTGGATCTTGCGATAAAAAGAGCAGAAATGATGGAGAGTGAAGCTCAAGCAGGACAAAAAGATAAGGCATACTTAGCAGGGATGTTCTCACTGCTTGGATCAATCTTTGATACAGATATAAAAGTCTTGATGAATTATGTAAATATGGACCGTGATATTACTTCTCTTGTACTCCATAAAAAAGGAATCTTTGCAGCAAGTTTAATGCGAGCAGAAGTAGCTGAAAAAAAGTACTTACAGAAAATAATGTTAGCTAATTTTGAAAAACTCAATACTGTTGATTTGATTTATACTTTAGAAGATGGTGGAGTTGATATTGATAAGGATGAGATATAGAAAGAGTATGAAAAAAGTCTCATAAATTGTGGCAGAAACTTTAAGAGACTAATGCCTCAAACTCTTGGCGAAATTTTGTGATAAAAGAGACTAAAACAGTAGAGATAGAGGGTGCAAAAACACAGATAGTTTTGCCATTCATACTGTCTGCTAACTCAAAGAGTTTCTCTAAATCCTCTTTTTTTCCTTGTCCATCTAAAATCTTTCCTACTATCTTGTCACTCCATCCACTTCCCTCGCGACAAGGTGTACACTGTCCACAAGACTCTTCATGGTAAAACTCTAAGATATTTTTGAGTGCTTCAGGCATTGAGGTGTCTTCATCCATAACTATCATACCACCCGTTCCCAAAGAACTTCCAGCACCTCTGAGAGCTTCATAGTCTAGTGTAAGACCCTCGCACTCTTCAGCCGTAAGAACACCACAAGAGACACCTCCTGGGATGATAGCTTTGAGCTTTTTGCCATTTTTGACACCGCCACCATAATTTTCAATGTACTCAAGCATATTTGTACCAAATTCAGCTTCATAAACTCCAGGGGTGTTAATATGTCCACTCATCGCAAAAAGGAGTGTTCCCGGACTTTTCTCAGTTCCATAACTTCGATAGGCATTTGCACCATTTTCTAAAATAAAAGGAACACTTGCAATGGTCTCTACATTATTTACAAGTGTAGGATTACCAAAGAACCACTCAGGTTCTTTTTGTTTTGGTTTGAGTCGTGGGTGTCCGCGTTTTCCTTCCATAGACTCTAAAAGGGCAGATTTTTCTCCACAGATATAAGCACCTGCACCACGATGAATAGTAATATCACACTCATTTAAAAGTCCTGCATCGTAAGCTTCATCAATCGCCCCTTGCAAGATATCTTGATACTCTTTATACTCTCCACGGATGTAGATATAAGCATGTTTTGCTTTAATAGCATAACAAGTGATAAGGATTCCCTCTATAAGAAGATGGGGGTCGTAAGAGATGATCTGTCTATCTTTAAAAGTTCCGGGTTCACTCTCATCACAATTGACTGCCAAAAAGCTAGGTTTTTCTGAGTCTTGTGGCATCAGTTCCCACTTATCTCCAGCACTAGCACCACCACCACCTTTTCCACGAAGACCACTCTCTTTAATGATTTGAACGATTTGTGTAGGTGTACACTCTTTTATCTTTTCTAGTGCGATATATCCACCATTTTGGCGAGAGACTTCAAGGGTATGAGAGTTTTGAAGATGAAACTTTTTAGAAACTATTTTACACTCTCTCACGCTAACTCCTCTAATACAGCATCTACTTTCTCTTTTGTAAGATTTTCGTAGTTTTTATCATCTATCTGCATCACTGGTGCAGTGCCACAAGAACCTAAACACTCGACATGATTCACTTTGACATCTTTTGTCTCTAAATGTTTTAAGATTTCATCAGAACCACAGAGTTTACAAGAGAGTGTTTTACAAACATCAACTTGCAGTTTTTCACTTTTTTCTAAATGAAACATCGTGTAAAAAGTAGCAACTCTATAGATCTCCATAGGAGGAATAGTTATCTGTTTACTGATTGCATCAATAGCATCTAAAGAGATATATCCCTCTTGATACTGAACCATCCACAAACAAGGTAGACAGAGTGCTTTTGGACTTGGGTAGCGTGTTTTTAACTCAGTTATTTTCTCTAAGTTCTCTTTTGAAAATGAAAAACTCATCTATCCATCTCCCCTGCGATAATGTTCAGACTTCCAAGAGTAAGAATAGCATCAGCGACTTGATAGTTTTCGATAATTTTAGCATAGGCAGACATATGGTAAAAAGAGGGTGGTCTTACTTTGACCTTATAAGGCGTTCCCTCTCCCTCACTTACAATGTAAAAACCAAGCTCCCCATTTGCAGCCTCATAGGAGCCATAATGCTCACCCTTAGGAACTTTCACTCCATCTATAACAAGTTTAAACTGGTTCATCATGCCCTCAATACCACCATAAACAGACTCTTTACTCGGCATAATAATTCGTTTATCATTTATGTTAAAGTCTCCTGATGGTATCTTAGCCATTGCTTGACGAAGAATTTTCATAGACTCATTTATCTCATCAAATCGTACCATCATTCTGTCGTAAGTATCGCCCACACTTCCAACTACCATATTAAAATCAAAGCTATCATAAAAGTAGTAAGGATTTGAAAAACGCATATCGTAAGCAACTCCAGAAGCCCGTAGGTTAGGACCAGTAAAACCAAAGTTGAGTGCATCATCAGCACTTACAGGGGAAATATCTGTAAGTCTATCATTATAGATACGGTTACCAACTATCATCTTCAAAGACTCCGTTACGCCACTATCTACTTTCTTTAAAACATCTTCAAGGTCACTCTCCCAACCATCATATAAATCATGTGTCATACCACCAACACGCATATAGGAGTTTGTAAGTCTCGCACCTGTGAGTTTTGAGAGAAAATCATAGGCGTCATTGCGTGGGTTAAAAAGATACCAGTAGTTTGTTTGTGCACCCATATCTAAAAGTCCGGCTGAGAGACAAACAAGGTGGTCAATGATGCGAGAGAGTTCCCCAACGATGACACGAATAAACATACCACGATCAGGCAGTGTCACATCCAACATCTCCTCTACAGTTTTAGCAAAAGCGATATTGTTCATAATGGCAGAACAGTAGTTGAGTCTGTCTGTGTAGGGAATGATTTGGTTGTAGTTGTGGTTTTCACAGGACTTCTCAAAGCCACGATGCAGATATCCTATCTCACAAGCAGCAGCGACTATTTTTTCTCCATCAAGTGCTGCAAGTGTTCGGATAGTTCCGTGACTTGCAGGGTGTGAGGGTCCAAGATTTACTACCATAAGGTTATCTCTGTTCATATCAAGATTTTTCTCTTTCAAAAGAGGATGCATCTCATCCATTAAATCTTGAGAGGTAGTACAGTATTGACCTTGTGTAATCTCATAATCTTTTCGTAATGGATGTCCCTCAAACTCATTATGATTAAGCAGTCGTTTGAGCATTGCATGCCCTTTAAAGACGATACCATACTGATCATACACTTCTCGCTCTGCCCAGTCAGCTGATGCATAGAGTGTAGAGACAGTTTCAACTCCTGCTTCAGGGTATTTTACTTCTACTTTTAAAATCTTTGTACTCTGAAAACTTTTATGTCTTACTATGTAAACAAGCTCAAATCTCGAAGATAATGGATGTGATTTATGAAGATTATCTACACAAGTGATATCAAGAAGTAATGTAAATCCCTCTCTCTCTTTAAGGTTTTTAAGAGTCTCAAAAAGCTCAAAATCTGCTACTAAAATTGTCTCAGACATCATCAAGTTTTCCTTTAAACTCTGTATTACGCACTGCAAACTTCTCTTCACGCTTGAGTTGTTTCTGTATCTCCATCACTGCATCAAGTATAGCCTCAGGGCGAGGGGGACAGCCTGCAACATAAATATCTACAGGGATAATCTCATCGATGCCTTGCAGAGTAGTGTAGTTATCATAAAAACCACCAGTCGATGCACAAGCACCTACAGCAATAGCCCACTTAGGTTCTGGCATCTGATCCCAAATCTGCTTGAGAATAGGCGCTTGTTTATAACTCACAGTTCCTGCAACTATCAACAAGTCTGCATGACGAGGAGAAAAACGCAATACTTCTGCACCAAAACGAGAGATATCATAACGAGAGGCTGCTGTCGCCATAAACTCGATGGCACAACAAGCAGTTCCAAATACAAAAGGCCACAAAGAAGCCTCTCTTCCCCAGTCTATAACTGCATCAAGTTTTGTAGTAACTACCGCTTCATCGAGTAGATGTGTATTGCTTACATCCATAGTTTTAGGCCCATTTTAATACCCCTGATTTATACACATAAATTAGACCACCTATAAGGAGTCCTAAAAAAACAAACATTTCACCTAAAGCGAAAAAACCAAAATCACGGAGATTAAGTGCCCATGGAAACATAAAAAGCACCTCTACATCGAAGATAAGAAAGATGATACCTACTATGAAAAACTTGACATTAAAAGTATCAAAAGAGTCTTTATGAATAGAACGAATCCCACCCTCAACGGTCTCATTCTTTCGGACACTGTCACTTGATACACCGAGATATTTTGTAAGGTGAAAAAGAAGAGGGAGTAATATGATGAGAGCCACTATCATTATTGATGCTAAAGTAAGAGAGTCATTCATTTATGTCACTTATGTAAAATTATAATTATTTATAATTGTAACATTTTTCTGAATAACTCTTCTTAAATTTTTTTCAAGTATAATGTTCCTTAGAACACATTAGTATAAATATTTAAGTTTTTGGTGGTTTTTAGGTAGCGACTGAAGATAGCCAATAAATTGCCGCTAGGTAATTTATTGGTTACTCTGAGACTGTGAAAGAACCCAATCCCAAACACTGCTCACGCTGGACCCACTCGGACACTCAGCTACTTTTTAGTCGGACACTCAGCTGGAAATGATTCGGACAGCTAGCTGCTAATCTTTCGGACAATTTGTCTAAATGAGTAGCTAAAACAACAAC
>JALSUU010000099.1 GCA_027071075.1 Sulfurimonas sp.
ACACCTGATTCATTCCAAGTTGATGGTATAAGATAGTACGATGTTTTTGGTCTTTGGACTGTGTTAAAGAGGGTAGGCTCGTGTTGCTGATTTGTAAGACCCATAGGAATTAAAAAGTTACCCACTCTAGCATTGAAATTTTCATTTTGTAAAAAGTCGATGTAAACAAATTCTACTTTTACTTCGTCTCCACTTCCACTTGCAGTAACTCCACCACCTTCATACTCAATTTCACTATTTAAGATAATTTTATCTGAAAATTTATATCCGAAATAGGTAATAAATCTTTTTACCTGTGTCTCCGATGCTTTAGTACCATCTTCGTTTGTAGTGTTTGCGTAGTAGAGTTCACCATAACCACCAACACTTAGAGGTGATTTAGAGTAGTAAACTTTTGAAGCAGCAGGTCCTAATCCACTATGTTTTTTTTCTACATCCACTGTAGTATAAGTAAAACCAGTTTTAAGATTACTTGTCTCATCTGTTAGAGTCTGTGTCATCTCTTGAAGGTCTTGTACCTGTTGTTTTAACTCAGCGATATCTGATGCATCATCTGCGAAGGATGTAGTTGCAAGGAGTAGAGTAGTTGCAAGCGCTAAAGAGAGTTTCGTGTTTTTCATTGTAATTCCTATGTATTTAATATTTATGATTATAATATCTATTATCATAATTAATTTATGTCAGAATTGTACACAGTTTTTTTATTAATGTCAATAGTTATGATAATTATTATCATAAAATTATAAATATGAAAAAAATAAGGAAGTGGGAAGTCTACTCCTCTGAGTAAACTTGATTTTTACCATTCTGTTTTGCAGTATACATATAACGGTCTGCTTTTTCAAGCATCTTATCTATGTCTACTACCTCAGATGTAACACCTATAGAAATAGTGATAACTACAGTTGTGCCATCATCTAAAGTCAGGTGTGCTTTTTCTACCAAAGAACATACTTTTTTAGTAACTTTCATCGCTTGATCATGGGGTGTATTTGGAAGTAAAATAACAAACTCTTCCCCACCAAAACGGACAAAAACATCTGAACGGCGGAGTGATTTTTTGATTGTTTTTGAAACATGCTTGAGTGCTTGGTCACCTACCTCATGTCCATATGTATCGTTGATACTCTTAAAGTTATCTATATCTATCATGGCAACAGAAATAGGGTTTTTAGCGCGTTTAGCACCCTCATAGATTTTTACACCTGCATCGTAGAAGTACATTCGGTTATGTAGACCTGTAAGTTGATCTGTCATAGCCATATTTTTTATTTCGTTAAACATATCTACAACGGTGAGTGCATTAGAAATTCTTCCAATAAACTCTTCATTTATAAAAGGTTTTGGTATGTAATCGTTTGCACCAGCTTTTAAGAATCTACTAATCATATAAGTATTTCCTGTTCCTGATAGGATTAAAACTGGAAGTTCATCAAAGGTGAATTTAGAGCGTATTTTTTTTACAAGATCATAGCCGTTCATTTGAGGCATCTCATAATCACTAACAACTAGGTCAATCTTTTTGGATGTTGGGTCTTGGAGATATTCCCAAGCCTCGGCTCCATTATGACACTGAATATGGTTTATGTTTTGTGAGTCAAGGAGCATAGAAATTTGTGTCAGTATTAACTTAGAATCATCTACAAGAAGAATATTTTTATTAGAGTTACACTCAAGTCTTCTTGCAAGTTTACAAACAAAACCGATAGAAGCATGAGAATTTGTAATAACATAATCAGAAACATGAAAAGAGAGTATGCTTTCTCTTATCTCCTGTGTATCGAAGTTTGTAGTGATGATGATAAATTTATTTTTTTTACTGAGTGTACGAATAAGTTCATATGTTAACTCATCAAAACGAATGATATATAAATCGTACTCATATATATCATCAAGTGAATCTGATTTGAAGTTATAGATGTCAATATCACCCTCAGTAACCGCACCCATGGCTTTTTTTAAGCTATCTGCAAACCTTAAGTCGTTATCAACAACAAGCGTTTTATGAAACATCTATTTCCTTTAGAAGTCTAATGATTTATTACATATTATAGTCATATAAAGATTAAAGGTCTTTGAAGTGTTTTGTTTCTAGGTTTAATTTGATATAATATAAACAAATTTATACAATAGAGATGATATGAGAGAATTTTTTCAAAGAATAGAAGATGGACAGTTAGTAAATATAGAGATAGATTTGAATGCTTTTGCATATAGTAGCCATAATCCTTGGCTTTTAAGTATATTTATCAAGTTTGATTCAAGTAGCGAGCAGATGAGTGGTTATGAGGAGTTTTTAGAGATGAAAGAGTCTCTTATAATTGAACTCGATCACACTGAAAAAGCAAAATATGTAGGGAGTAGAATAGTTGATGGCTGGAGTGAACTCTACTTCTACGCTACAGAGTCTAAAGATTTAGAAAAGAGTGTCTCGAAGATACTCAGTGGCAGTAATTATGTTCACGAAAGTAGTGTCACAAAAGATGCAAAATGGGATTTTCATCATAAAAATTTAACACCATCAGAGTTAGAACAGTGTCATATAGAGAGTGAGAAAATTATTTTTATGCTAGAAGAGGAGAGTGATGATCTCTCTGTTGTTCGTGATGTGGAACACTACATCTCTTTTGAACTTCCAACACAAAAGAACCGTTTTGTAAATACTTTAGAACTTGAAGGGTACAGTTTTAAAGATGAAATAAGTAGCGATGAGTTTGAAAATGGTATAGCACTTGTGAAAAAACAGGATGTCAAAAGTGAAACTCTTAAAGAAGAGGTAGAAAAACTCTTTGTAGAGATAAAAAAATGTCAAGGATTTTATGAGGGCTGGAGTACTACGCTTGCAGTTGAGATAGAAGAGTAAAATGTATAAGATTGTAGGTGTTCTCAACTACTTAGTAGTTATATTTTTAAATGCTTTTACAGATCTTGGTCATAAGATAATCATTCAAAATACTATTTTTAAAGTATATGATGGGCATACACAAGTAGTTTTGACGGCTATTGTAAATGCACTTATTTTACTCCCTTTTATTTTAGTCTTCTCTCCCTCTGGCTTTTTAGCAGATAGATTTCCAAAAAATAAAATCATGGAATACGCTTCTGTTCTTGCTATCTTCATAACCTTAGTTATCACCTACTCTTATTATAACGGTTACTTTGTCCTTGCCTTTGCTATGACATTTTTACTTGCTCTGCAAAGTGCTGTTTATGGACCGGCAAAGTATGGTTATATAAAAGAGCTTGTTGGTGAGAAGTATATTAGTAGTGGAAATGCTGCTATTCAAGGGGTAACTATAGTTGCTATTCTTGGTGGTATCATCGTGTATACTGTTTTGTTTGAGGGAATGTACAGCGATACTTTAGTAAGTGAGTCTGATATTTTGAAAACTATAGCACCTCTTGGTTGGCTCTTAGTAATAGGCTCTACAATAGAGTGGTTTTTTGCATCAAAACTTCCAAATAAAATGATAGAAGCAAGTAGTAGAAACTTTAAACTGCATAGATATTTAAAAGGCACATATCTTCGTAAAAATTTGAAAACCATTACAAGAAAAAAAGAGATTCTTGATGCTATTTTAGCCCTGAGCCTTTTTTGGTCTATCTCTCAAGTTGTGTTAGCTATTTTTCCAGAGTATGCAAAGAGTGAACTTGGTATAACAAATACAATTTTTGTACAAGGAACGATGGCTTTAGCGGCTATAGGTATTGTTATTGGTTCTATTATAGCTGCAAAACTTTCAAAATACTTTGTAAATATGGGACTTGTTACACTCGGTGCAATAGGGATGACACTCATTGTTGTAGCTGTTCCATTTACACATAATGTAACATTTATAGCGATAATGTTTACACTTTTTGGTCTGTTTTCAGGCTTTTTAATGGTACCACTGAATGCGAAGATTCAACTCCTCGCATCAAGGGTTCATTTAGGGACTATTCTTGCGGGAAATAACTTTATACAAAATATTTTTATGTTCTCTTTTTTAACACTCACAACACTATTTGCTTATTATGGTATGAATACAGAACTGCTTTTTTATATGATGGCATTGGTTGGTCTCTATCTTGTCTATAGAACTGCTTCACGCTATATTGTTGATACTTTTTGGTCCATAATGCAGATATTGTCACTGCTTCGTCATAAGTATAATTATATTGGTTTAGAAAATATTTCAAGTGAAAAGCCTATTTTACTTTTGAGTAATCATGTAAGTTGGTTAGATTGGGTTTTACTGCAACTGCCACTACAAAGACATATAAACTATATGATGGATAGAGAGATTTATAATTGGAAAGTGTTTCATCCATTGTTTGTTAAAGGGGAGGCAATTCCTCTCTCTCCAAAAGCCTTTAAAGATGCTTTTAGGGAATCTGCAAAAAGGTTACGAGAGAAAAAAATAGTTGCAATTTTTCCAGAGGGTGCCATTAGTAAAGATGGGAAACTTGGAAAATTTCATAGAGGATTTGAGTTGATTGAGCAAAAAAGTCATGCTCTTGTTATTCCTGTTTTTATTGATGGTATGTTTGGGAGTCTCTTCTCAAAATATAAACCAAAAAATGCACAAAGTAGAGTGAAAAGGCGTGTTGTAAATGTTTACTTTGGGGAAGCAGTGAGTAGCGATATAACAGCTCAAGAGTTAGAAATTATTATACAAAGGATGAAAGAAAAATATGAAGTTAAATAAACCAAAACACAATCTTTTTAGAAATGGAGTGTATGCCTTAGAAGGTTTTATAGATATTGTAAAAAACGAAACCTCTTTTAAGTGGCAACTTTTGATGCTCTTTGTGATGGGAATTGTTGCTTGGGTCTTACCTGTGAGTTTTACAGTATCAAGCATACTCTTTATTTCTCTTTTTATTCCTATCTTAGCAGAAGTGATTAACTCTGCGATAGAGAGAGTTGTTGACCTCGTTACTCAAGATTATCATATTTTAGCAAAACAGGCTAAAGATGTTGGCGCGACCATAGTTCTTTTAAGTCTTATTGTGACCCTTCTTATCTGGCTTGCTACACTAGGCGTGGCATTTAAAGTTGTTTAGGAAAGAAAATGAAAATCATTTTGCTAACTGTTTTACTTATTGGAACTCTATTTGGGGCAGATAGACCAAAAATAGCTTTAGTACTTAGTGGTGGTGGTGCTCGTGGTGGTGCCCATGTTGGGGTACTGAAAGTTTTAGAAGAGAATAAAATTCCTATAGATATGATAGTGGGAACGAGTATGGGCTCTTTTGTTGGGGGAATGTATGTAGCAGGGATGACTCCTGATGAGATAGAAAAAATGCTAACCACAACTGACTGGAAAAAGCATATCACTACTGACTTTAACAGACAAGATATCCCAATGAGAAAGAAAAATCTTGATTACCTATATCAAGGGCGTTTAGGATTAGGTGTAAATGCTAAGGGGAACTTAGTACTTCCCACAGGTGTACTCAATCGCCAACCTATGCTTTTAAAGTTTATGCAACTCACTCAAAATGTTGAGGATATCAGAGACTTTGATAAGCTCTCTATTCCCTATCGTGCTATCGCCACAAATATTGAAAATGGGGATGCAGTTATACTCAAATCAGGTTCTCTCTCTAAGTCTATCTACGCTTCAAGTTCCATTCCTGGTGGGTTTCAACCTATAAATATAGATGGTATTAACCTTGTTGATGGAGGAGTGAGTGATAACTTTCCGATACAGGTAGCCAAAGATATGGGTGCTGATATTATTATCGCCGTAGATGTAAGTGAAAACTTCTCAAAAAACCTAGATGTAAACTCCTACTTTGTAGTTATGGGACAACTTATAAATATCTTGATGCGTAAAAATGCAAATGAGTCTATCACAAAGCTGAGTAAAGATGATATTTTGCTTACTCCTGATTTAGTGGGTTATGGGGGTTTAGATGCCGATAAATATAAAGAGATTATTCAAACAGGTGTCGATGCTGCACAGAAGTCTGTAATAAAACTCAAAGATCTTTCTCTAAGTGATGCAGAGTATAAAAAGTGGCAGAAAAAGCATAGGGTAAAACATAATTATCAAAAGCCAATTATAGATAAAATAGAGATAGATAATCCAAGCTATTTCTCAAATGAATCGATACGCCAAAGATTGCATCAACAAGAGTCCCAACCGCTTGATCTTACACAACTGAGAGCAGACCTTTTACATCTTTATAATATGATGATTTTTGATAGTGTGGATTACACGATTAGAAAAGAGAAGGGTAAAAATACTCTTGTGATTACTACTACACCAAGCTGGGATAATCAAGGGGAAGTACATTTTGCTATGGGTATAGAGGATGACTTTGTGGGGCACTCTGCTTACTCACTCAAGCTTGGGTACACGATGTATGGTCTCAATAGTTACGGTGGAGAGTGGAGAACAGATTTTGAAATAGGTCGTTATAAAAAAGCAGCTACAGAGTGGTTTCAACCACTTGATACTATGCAACGCTATTATATTAGACCCTCACTCTCTTATGACTCAGTAACTGATCTTTATCCAAATGATATAGATGGTTTAGATATTGGAAATCAAGAGCTTTTTTCAAGTCGTGGAGGTGCTAGTTTTGTGTTTGGGGCGCATGTAACAACGAACTATGAGTTTGAGATAGGTGCTTCTCTATTTGATGATAGAGTGGATATTCCTATCTTTAATCTTCCTAAATTTGCTGGAGTAGATAGTCACTATAAGTACAAGTCTCGTCCTATCTTTGCTACCATAAAAACAGATAATTTAGACAATGTGAATTTTCCAAAACAAGGTATGAAAACTGAGTTACGATGGACAAAAGAGATGAAAATGTGGGGGAGTGATTATGATTATGATCAAGCCTATGCAGAGATTGAAAAGCCTTTTACCTTTGAAAGACATAATCTAACACTTTTCGCAAAGTATGGAAATACTTATCATAAAAATGAACCAACAGATATGCAAAGAGTCTCTGGACTTTTTATCTTAGGAGGACTCTTTAATCTTTCAGGATATGCTCCTTATTCATTCTACGGTGATAATGTCTTCTTGGGTGTTTTAAAGTATAGTTATCAGCTTAAAGATGGAGGATTTTTTGGAAGCTTAAATGCTCCATTGTATGCAGGATTCTCTTTAGAGGGTGGAAATGCTTGGGATAACAGTGCATCATCGACTCTTGATACTGTGAAGGTTGCTGGAACAGTTTATGTGGCAGCCGATACATTTTTAGGACCTCTCTATCTAGCATATGGTTTTAACAGAGATAGAAAAGAGAGTGTCTACCTTTACTTAGGAGAGAAATTTTAATGAAGAGAACTTTAATTATTGGTGCTGGTGGTGTTGGTCGTGTAGTTGTGCATAAGTGTGTACAAAATGCAGATATTTTTGGAAAAATAACGCTTGCAAGTAGAACTATTGGAAAATGTGAAGAGATTAAAAATGAACTTCCAAATGCAGATATCGAGATACGAACTGTTGATGCAGACAATACGGAAGCACTCATAGAACTGATACAAAACAGTGATGCAGATATTGTTATAAATGTAGCACTTCCATATCAAGACTTAACTATAATGGACGCTTGTATAGCAACAAAAACGCCTTATCTTGATACTGCAAACTATGAACACCCTGATGAAGCGAAGTTTGAGTATAAAGAGCAGTGGGCTAGAGATGAGCAGTTTAAAGAAGCAGGAATTATAGGATTACTTGGGAGTGGATTTGATCCTGGAGTAACAAATGTTTTTTGTGCTTATGCTCAAAAACACTACTTTGATGAAATTCATACTATAGATATTTTAGATTGTAATGCTGGAGATCATGGCTATGCTTTTGCAACAAACTTTAACCCAGAGATAAATCTTCGTGAAGTCTCAGCAAATGGTCGCTATTGGCAAAAAAATGAGGATGGCGTAGGTGAATGGATAGAGACAAAACCTATGGAGATAAAAATGCTTTGGGATTATCCCCAAGTGGGTGAGCAGGACTCCTATCTGCTCTATCATGAAGAGATGGAGTCATTAGTGAAACACATCAAAGGATTGAAGCGTATTCGTTTTTTTATGACCTTCTCTGAGAGTTATTTAACTCATATGAAGTGCTTAGAAAATGTTGGTATGCTTGGTATTAAGCCTGTGATGCATAAAGGCGTAGAGATAGTGCCTATGGAGTTTTTAAAGACTCTGCTTCCCGATCCTGCATCGTTAGGAAGTAGAACCAAAGGAAAGACAAATATTGGTATAGTTGCTGAGGGCATAAAGAAAGGAAAAAAGAGAAAAGTCTACATCTACCAAGTGAGTGATCATGAGAAGTGTTATGAAGAAGTAAAATCGCAAGCCGTATCCTACACAACAGGTGTTCCTGCTATGATTGGTGCAAAACTTATTTTAGAAGAAAAATGGAGTGGAGAGGGGGTTTTTAATATGGAAGAGTTTAACCCTGATTTGTTTATGGAAGAACTCAATCTCCAAGGACTTCCTTGGCAGATAGAAGAGTTAGAAGTTTAGTAGCGATGCACAAGCATGTACAAACACCATATTATCTCTGTGAAGAGAGACTCTTAGAGAAAAACCTTAAAATTTTGGATGATGTGCAAAGTCGAAGTGGAGCCAAAATCATCTTGGCACTCAAAGGCTTTGCTATGTGGAGTACCTTTGAGTTAGTAGCCAAATACCTTAAAGGATGTACAGCAAGTGGACTCTATGAAGCAAGACTTGCAAGAGAAGAGTTTTGTAAGTTTAATCCCGATGCAGAAGTGCATACCTACTCACCCGCTTTTAAAGAGAGTGATATTGTGCAGATAGCAAAAATTTCAGACCATATAGTTTTTAATTCTCCAAATCAGTTAAAGCGATTTCTTTGGAAAGTCAAAGAGATAAATCCGAAAATCCAAATAAGTCTGCGTATCAACCCTGAGGTATCCTCCTCGCCAAAAGATATCTATAACCCTTGCGGACTCTACTCAAGACTAGGAACCACACTTGCAAATCTTGATGAAGAAGCCTTAAAAAAGGTTGATGGACTCAACTTTCATGCCTTATGTGAGCAGAATGTTGATGCACTTGAAGCAGTTTTAAAAGTTTTGGAGAAAAACTTCTCAAAATACTTTGAGAACTTGAAGTTTCTCAACTTTGGTGGAGGGCATCATATCACGAAAAAAGGGTATGATATTGAGAGATTAATTTGGATAATCAAAGAATTTCGAGAAAAATATGATGTAGAGGTCTATTTGGAACCAGGTGAAGCAGTTGGTTGGCAGACGGGATATCTTGCTACAACTGTTTTAGATATAGTGGAAAATGATATGCCCATTGCCATTCTTGACAGTTCTGCGGAGGCACATATGCCAGATACCTTAGCTATGCCTTATCGTGCAGAGGTGAGAGGTGCAGGGAAGCCAAATGAGAAAAAATATACCTATCGTTTAGGAGGTAACACCTGTTTGGCTGGAGATATTATGGGGGATTACTCTTTTGATGCACCACTCAAAGTAGGTGATAGCATCATATTTGAAGATCAAATTCACTACACTTTTGTAAAAAATACAACTTTTAATGGCATCAAACTTCCCTCTTTAGTGCTTCAAAAAGAGGATGGAAGAGTTGAAGTTGTCAAAGAGTTTGGATATGAAGCGTATAGAGATAGATTATCTTGAATCTCTAAGAGCCAAAAAAACTTCCTAATAGAAACTACTAAACACTAAACTTATGGCTTTTAGCAAATATATAAATCTTTCAACAGTAGCTATACCAATTCTAAAAATCAAGAGGACTCACAATTTTATTTTTATTTATCTCAGAAACAACATGTGTGTATATCATAGTTGTCTCAACACTTTTATGTCCTAATAATTCTTGAATACTTCTTAAGTCTATTCCTGCTTGTAGAAGGTGTGTAGCATATGAGTGTCTAAAAATATGTGAAGTTACTCGTTTATTTAGATTTGCTTTTTGAGATGCTATTTTTATATTTCTGCCTAAAGTTTTAGGATGAATATGATGTCTTCTAATAGTTTCACTTCTTGGTCTCTTGATACTTTTGTCATTGGGAAAAGATATTGCCATTTTGTTTCAAATTTTGCTTTTGGAGATTTTTTATCAAAAGCGAAAGGCATATATACAGAACCATAACCATCAAGAATGTCTTTTTTATGAAGTGCACTAACATCTTCTATGTGGATTTCTAATCTCTGTTTTAATTTTATAGGCAGCGGTATCGCTCTATCCTTTAAAGACTTACTATCCCAAATATAAATTTTAT
>JALSUU010000100.1 GCA_027071075.1 Sulfurimonas sp.
ATATAAGCCACTAATTTTTGCGAAATATTTTTTATGTTAATAGTTTTTGTAATTTTTACAATAAGTTTTAAAAGTTTAGTATTCATATCTGTATATTGAACTAATGTCTCTTCATTTGTTATTGATAAGCTATGCACATCGAGTCGTAATCTTTTGAGTTGCAATATTTTTTGTAAGCGTTCATTTATTTGCTTATCGTTATCTACATATAGTTTCTTAATTGCTTTATCTGTAAGAGTCTGCTGTGCTTCTAATTGAGCTTTAAAATTTACTCCTTTACTGGAAATAAAACCAACAGCCATCCCTCGCTCTTTTTGTGTTTCATGTAGTACATCTGAGAGTTTGATTGCTAAAAGAAGTCTATTCTGTGATACTTCTAGACTCTTTTTCTCGGAGTACTGCTTGTCTATGATACTTAATGTTTGAAACATAAACATCAGAACTAGTATGGTAAGTGGCAAAATAAACTTTAGTTTACTTTGAATATTTTCTATCATGGCGAAATCCTTTTCAGTGGTAATTTTATCTCAAAAACAGCACCATCTTCATCATTATAAACTCTTAACTCTCCACCACAATGCTCTTCTATAATGGTTTTAGACATATATAGACCAAGTCCTGTGCCATCTTTTTGAGTTTTTGTTGAGAAGTATGGGTCAAATACTTTTTCTATTATATCTTTTGGTACTCCTCCCGCGTTATCTCTTACTCTAAGTATATTATCCTCTGTCTCAATGGTGATAGTTGGATGCTCTATCTCTTTTTCTAAGAGAATATCTTCTGCATTTTTTAGAAGGTTTAAGATTACCTGTTTGAGCTCATTTGGATAGCTTGAGAGTACTGCTTCACTTTTTAAATCCTGTTTGAGTTCTATGTTTTTAGTCTCTAAAGAGTCTTCAATGATACTCAGTACACTTTTCACTAGCTCTTTATATGTTATATCTAGAAGATCTTTATTTGGTTTAAAGAAGTCTCTAAAGTCGTCTATTGTGCTACTTAGGTGTTGTGAGTACTCAGATATCTTTTCTCCTAACTCTACTACTGTTTCATTATCTAGCATATCAAGTTTTGCTTTAAGTGTTAGATTACCACTCGTAGCACTTATGGCTGTGAGAGGTTGTCTCCACTGGTGCGCTATCATAGACATCATCTCTCCCATTTGGGCTAAGCGAGATTGTTGGAGCATTGCTTTGTCTTTTTCTCGGTTTTTTTCGACTTCCTCTTTGATTTTAGCTTTAAGATTTTTATTTAAAGAGATTATCTCATTTTCTATTTTTTTTCTATGTGTTATATCTCTCCATATCCCATGAACAAGTGTCTCTTGATTAATTGATATAAGGCTGAGTGTTATATCTGCATAAAATAATTCACCATTTTTTTTCATATGTATCCACTCAAAAGTATGTGTGCCATGATTTGTTTTTTTAAGCATTTGCAGCATCTTTTTCATAGAATTTTTACCATCTTCTTGAACAGGAGGCATAAGTTTAGAGAGTTTTATATTTAAAAACTCCTGCATATTTGTAGTATAACCAAACATCTTTATGGTTGCTTGATTACACTCTGTAAACTTATTATTTTTAATAAGGACAATACCATCAGATGAGTTATCATAAATAGTTTTAAATTTTCTCTTTAAAATAAGAGAAGATTGATGATTTAAATACATTCTATAGCCAGATATGGAATTAACTATAATATAAACAAACAATATAAATGCAAAGATATAAAAAGCAACTCCCCCATGAAAAAGCAAAGCGAATATAAAAGGAAAAAGGCTAAAAAGAACAAAGGCTAAAAATACAATATAAACACTTGCAAGTGTTGCTAATGCACCTGCAGTAATTGTTGTTAAAGTAATACCAATAATAAATATATTAATATCAGGAACCCTATATAAAATTCCTAAAAATGCCATAGCCCCATAGCTAAAAGCAGCTATTGCTATAATAATTGTGTAAAGAAAAAGATTCTTTTTTGTGGCTGTATTGTTTTCATTTATGCTGATGAAGAGCTGTTTAGCAATATATAATCTAAACAGTGCCAATGATATATGTAAAAGAAAAAAAAGACTTAAGTAACTGTTTGGAACATAAGTATAGAGTACACCTATAGTAATTAGCATTGCTAAAATATTTCCTGCAACTATTCCAGTTACATTTGATTTAAGGAGTTCTAAAATCAATTTACTGTTATACTGCATGAAGCTCTTTTTTTTCATTAGGCTAAATCTTTTTTATTGTTTGTAGGTAGTTTCATCTCAAAAACAGCACCATCTTCATCATTATAAACTCTTAACTCTCCACCACAATGCTCTTCTATAATGGTTTTAGACATATATAGACCAAGTCCTGTTCCATCTTTTTGAGTTTTTGTTGAGAAGTATGGGTCAAATACTTTTTCTATTATATCTTTTGGTACTCCTCCCGCGTTATCTCTTACTCTAAGTATATTATCCTCTGTCTCAATGGTGATAGTTGGATGCTCTATCTCTTTTTCTAAAAGAATATCTTCTGCATTTTTTAGAAGGTTTAAGATTACCTGTTTGAGTTCATTTGGATAGCTTGAGAGTACTACTTCACTTCTTAAATCCTGTTTGAGTTCTATGTTTTTAGTCTCTAAAGAGTCTTCAATGATACTCAGTACACTTTGGACTAACTCTGCATAAGTTGTATCTATAATCTTTTTATTTGGTTTAAAGAAGTCTCTAAAGTCGTTTATTGTTCCACTTAGGTGTTGTGAGTACTCAGATATCTTTTCTCCTAACTCTACTACTGTGTCATTATCTAGCATATCAAGTTTTGCTTTAAGTGTTAGATTACCACTCGTAGCACTTATGGCTGTGAGAGGTTGTCTCCACTGGTGGGCTATCATAGACATCATCTCTCCCATTTGGGCTAAGCGAGATTGTTGGAGCATTGCTTTATCTTTTTCTCTGTTTTTTTCGACTTCACTCTCTACTCTGTTTTCTAGGCTTTG